>NZ_JAUSKL010000079.1 GCF_030646925.1 Candidatus Binatus sp.
AAACCTCCGGCGGTTAATCCGTGGCGCTTCTCGTAAACCATTGCAAAGAGCGCGGGCGCGGGGTACTGATCGCCTTTGAGCAGTACCCGGCGGCAGGTGGGGATGTTAACCCGAATCGCGCGGACTTTCAAAGCGTTCCCCTTTCACGCGACGAGCGACCTAGGCATCTGGAATTGCCAGCCGCAAAGGCGGATGAATGACTGGCGCGAGTGCGCCTGCAAAGCTTCCGTTCCGTGCGCGCCGTGGAGGTGACAAGATGGCCTCGATTACGCCAGACCGCGAAAAGACTGCCTCATTGACCCGCCAGGTGGGCGTTGACTTTGGTGCGGCCTTGACGGTTGCGCTCGCATATATCGGCGACCGTCTGGGCATCTTCAAGTTGATGGCCTCCGGGTCCCCGATGACATCGTCGCAGATAGCCGGGCGAGCTGGACTTAGCGAGCGCTACATCCGCGAGTGGGCCGCAACCATGGCTGCAGCGGGATATCTGAAGTACAACCCGGACGACGCAACCTTCAGGCTAACCCCCGAGCAGGCCAGCGTGTTGGCGAATGAAGACAATACATTCTTCATGGGCGGAGCGTTTCAGTACGCGGTTGCCTGCTATCGGCAAATCGCGAAGCTGACCGAGGCTTTCAACCACGGCGGTGGCGTTCCATTCACGGACTTCGGACCCGAAATCGTCGAAGCGATCGAGCGGCTCTTTCACGCCGGCTACGAGACTTGGGTTGCTCAGGAGTGGATTCCGGCGGTGCCGGACATTCATCAAAGGCTCACCGCCGGAGCCGAAGCGGCGGAGGTGGGCTGTGGCGCGGGGCAGTGCCTGATTCCGGTGGCGCTCGCGTTTCCGAAATCCCGCTTCCAGGGTTACGACGTCGACGCGGCGTCAATCGAAAGGGCGCGGGAAAAAGCACAACACGCGGGAGTCACGGACCGGGTCAATTTCGAGCAAGTTGCCGCCGAGGATCTTCCCGTGCGCGACCGCTTCGATCTCGTGATGGCATTCAACTGCATCCATGATATGGCGCGGCCGCGCCAGGTATTGGCGAGCGTTTGCAGGACCCTGAAACCGACCGGCGCCTTCCTATGGTCGGAAGCGAACGCCTCGGAACGGCTGGAAGACAACCTGAATCCGCAGGGTCGTACGTTGTACGGGGCCAGCACGATGCATTGTATGACCGTCTCGCTGGCGCAAGGAGGCGAAGGGCTGGGTGTAGTGATCGGCAAGGAGCAAGCGCGGCAGATGGCGAGCGAGGCCGGCTTCCGCAGTTTCGCCGAGCTGCCAGTGAAAAATCCCTATCATCGGGTCTTCGTGGCGCGCAAATAGCGGCTCAAACCCGGAACGAGAGTACGCCGAGGTACCGTCGGCGACAGCCGCCATCGACCGCTTCCCTCGGGAGCGCACATCGCCATCGAAACATCTTGGCGGCGCTATCTTAGCACGCGCCTCCGGTACCAACAATTTCGGGCTGGTACCGCCGCTTTGACATCGTGATCGGCGCCGTGGTAATCGCAGTCAGTCAGGCCGCTTAATCAGGGTGGCTATAAAACCGCCGCGCGGCGGCGAAACGTTCCTCAAGGCGTGAGCAAGTCGATGATTTCACTGAAAGACAAGGTAGCTGTCGTCACCGGAGCGGGCCGAGGAATCGGACGCGGAATTGCCATCTTGCTCGCGAACCATGGAGCAAAAGTAGTGGTCAATGATCTCGGCTCCGCTGCGGACGGGCAAGGCGCCGACCAAAGCGTGGCCGAGCAGGTCGCGCAAGAGATCCGGAAAGCGGGCGGCGAGGCGGTGTCGAATCAGGATTCCGTCGCAAGTATGGAAGGGGGCGCGAACATCGTCGGCGCGGCGCTCAAGACCTTTGGCCGCATCGATATCCTTGTCAACAATGCGGGCATCCTCCGCGATCGAATGGTCTTCAACATGAGTGAAGATGAATGGGACGGAGTCATCAATACGCATCTCAAAGGCGCGTTCGCCTGCACCCGTGCCGCTACCCCTCTCATGCGCGAACAGAAGAGCGGACGGATCATTAATATGACCTCCACTTCGGGTCTGGTGGGCAATATCGGGCAGGCCAACTACGCCGCGGCGAAAATGGGAATTGTCGGACTGACCCGTGGAACTGCGCTCGACATGGCGCGCTACAACGTGACCGCAAACTGCATCGCGCCGGCTGCGTGGACCCGCCTCATCGGGACGATTCCGGGCGCCGAAGACCCGAACAACGAGCGCCTCAAGCGGATTAAGCAGATGTCGCCCGACCTGATCGCGCCGCTGGTGGTGTACCTCGCCTCCGAGGAGTCAAAGGGAGTGTCGGGCCAAATCTTCGGGGTCCGCGGCAAGGAAATCATGGTCTTTTCGCAGCCGCGGCCGATTCGAACGATCGCTGACGTAGAAGGGTGGACGCCCGAAAAGGTTGCGGCGATGTTTAACAGCTCGCTCGGCGCTGCTCTGACCAAGCTCGAAACTACCGGTCAGGCGTTCGCCTATGAACCGATCGTCTGACCGATAGCGTCGCGGTCTATCGAGCGCGATGAAGCAGCGGATTTCTAATGCGGGCCTCAACAAGGAGCCAATCATGCCATTGAACCAAAGCACGCTGGAGATGTTGCGCAGCGAGACGGAACCCGGCCTTGACCTGAGTTGGCTGGACGGCGCGGAACTGTTCGATCGGATTGTGCCGAGCAAGCGCGGTCTCACGCTCGGCGACCTGCAAACGGCGCTGCGCGATGCGGCCCCCGAGCACAGCGAAAATCTCTCCATGCGCCCGCGGGGAACCCGTCAGATTCTCAATGCGACGCGGGTCGCGATGCGGCTGCGCGACAAGGCCGATACCTGGGCCGAGAATTGCGCGCTGCTTTACGAGGAAGCGCTGGCGCGGCAATGGAGCTCGGCGACGGATATTCCGTGGGAAACGCTCAAGCCGCTGCCCGACGATCTTGAACTCGCGATGTGCCAGCTATGCACGCATCTTTGCGAGGTCGAGTTCACCGCGGCCGATGTACCGGGGCAATGGATTCCTGCCATCAGCCCCGACCATTTCGAGGTGAAGTTGTTCCTCGCCACGCAGGCGATGGACGAAGCGCGTCACCTCGAGGTCTTTCGCAAGCGAGCGCTCGCCAACGGCGGCGGCCTGATGCGCCAGTCGGCGGACTCGGCCGCAAGCGCGCTGCGCTCAATCATGGACGCGTCGGATTTCACCGAGATGTCGGTTATCACGCACGTCGTCGGCGAAGGTCAGGTGCTCACGATGTTCCGGATGGGGGAATTCGTGGGGTTGTCGGAAGCGGAAAAGAAAATCTTTCGGCTGGTCGCGCAGGACGAGTCGCGCCACGTGGCGTTTGGCGTGATGCATCTGAAATACATCGCGGAGCATCAGCCGTGGCGCCGCGAAGAGATCCATTCGTATCTCGACCGTGCCGAACCGTCGCTGGTGATGCACAAGAGCGGAAGGATTTTAGGCACCGCTTTCACCGAGCGGCTCGAGCCGTTGATCATGCTGCTCGGCGGCGGGCGCGATCGCCTCGATGCTGGAATGGTGAGTATCGAGGAAATTACGCGCCGCATGGTGAACGAATACATGCAGCGGCTAACAGTCGCAGGTTTCGGCGATCGGCGGGGACGATGCATCCCGGCGATCGAGCCCTATCTAGAGCCGGCGCGGTCCTGAGGATTTGAAGACCATGGCTGCGGCGCAACAACAAAAGCATCCGCCCCGGTTCTCCACCGAGAATAATCTGGGGCTGGATTTGACCTGGATGAACGCGGTCTCGGAATGGGGCACGCGTGCGCGTCCGACCGACCGGGGCCTAACCCTCGGCGCGATCAACACCGGGGTTTACGGCGAAATACCCGAGGTTTGCGAAAACGACAGCGAGATGGCGCGCGGGTCGATACCGCGCGCGGGCGCGATTGGGATTGGCAACCCGGTACGAGAGAAAGCCGAGTTGTGGACCGATGCGGTTCCAGACTTGTACGAGGAAGGCATCCGGCATCGCTGGAG
>NZ_JAUSKL010000080.1 GCF_030646925.1 Candidatus Binatus sp.
CGATCGCCACGATCGCCTTGAGAATCACCTCCGGACCGATCCCCGCCGGATCGCCCATGCTGATCGCGATCGTCGGCGTTGATTTTTTGCTGGCTGCCATCGCGACCTAGTACATCGTCTCGACGTAATGCTTCTTCACCAAGTCAGTTTCGATCCACGACTGTATTCGCGTGTTGGTCTGTTCGTTCATCAACGCGTTCCGAATCTGATCCTTAACCTCGGGCAGCGGCTTCAAACCCGGCACCTCGTGTTCCTCGAGCTTGACGATATGAAATCCGTGCTTGGTTCTAATCACCACCGAAATCTGCCCCGGCTTGAGACCCTTCACCGCCGCGAGGATTTCATCCATCACGTCAGTCGGCTCGAACCATCCAAGCTCGCCACCATTAGCCTTCGAGTCGTCGTCGGAATAGGTCCGCGCGAGATCGTTGAAGTCCTGGCCCTTCGCCGCGCGCGCATAAACCTGATCGGCCTTCTTCTGCGCTGCCGCCACTTGCTCGGGCGTCGCGTTGGCCGGCACTTCGATCAGAATCTGCGCGAGCTTCAGCCGTTCCTTCTTCACGGTGAAATCCGCTTTGTGCGCGTCGTAGTAAACCTGGATGTCCGCATTCGAGACTTGAATCTTCTCGCGCACCTGCTGCTGAACCATCATGGCCTTCTGCAGGTCCGCCCGCGCGTGCTTGCGCAACTCCTCGTAGCTCATGCCCTGCGCCTGCAGTTGCGCGCGCAGTTCCGCATCGCTCATGTGCTTATCGGCGCGCACCTGCACGATGTACTTATCGACCTGCGCATCATCCACTTTGTCCTGATAGTTCTTAACTTCGCTTTCGAGCAGCTTCTGTCCAATCAGCGCCTTCACCGCTTTCTTTGCGATCGGATTGGTCGAGAATTCGTCGGACGGAATCGGATTGCCAGTCGCCGCCGCAAATTCGATCGCTTCGCGCTGAGTGATCGGCTCGCCATCGACGCTCGCGACGACCTGATCGACATTCGCGCCGCCGACCGCACCAATTGGTGGCGACGATGCTTCCGGTACGACCACCGGCGATGCTACCGCCGGACCTGGCGCCGGCGCAGCGCTGCTCGAGTGCGACGCGGCACTGCTCGATTGCGGACTCGAGGCTGATGCAGCGGGAATCGAAGCCGCTGCTGGTTTCTTCGAGGTGATCGATTTGATCGTCGAGCATCCGGCCGCGGCGCACGCGATTGCCATGACCACCATCGCAACGCAAGCCGACGCCGGCGCCGCCGCCGTTTGGCGCGCCCGCTTCAGCTTCACCGATGTCTGAATCCGCATCGCCTAGTTGAGGACCTGCCCGGCTTTCATGGCTGGCCAGTTGTCCAACTTTTCACAGCCCGCCAGCGCCTGCAAGATACCGTTCAGTTGCGCGAAGATCTGCTCGTATTCGCCCGGCTCGATTCGCACGATCACCTGGTACGACGGCGTCAGCCGCATCGTGCCCCGATTCTGATCGGCCAGCTTTACGAGCCGCGCGGTCTCGACCGGCGCGTCCGGATGAAAGCGGACCTCGAGCTGCGCGCCCTTCAGAATCGCGCTCAGGATCATCAACTGCTTCATCTGCCGCCGCACGTTCATCGCCGCGATCAGATTCTCGATCAGCGTCGGCACCGGTCCGAATCGATCGCGCATCTCGTCGCGCAACTCCTCCAGGTCCTCCTCGTTCTGCGCCCGCGCGAGCCGCCGATACAGCACCAGCCGCTCGTTCTCATCCGAAACGTATGCCGCCGGGATGTACGCCGGCACCGAAATCTTGAGCTCCGGCTCGAAGTCGGGGCGATGCGGCTCGCCGCGCAATTCCGCGATCGCCTCTTCCATCATCTCGGTGTAAAGCTCGAAACCGACCGCCACGATCTCGCCCGATTGCTCGCTGCCCAAAAGATTGCCCGCGCCGCGATGCTCCAAATCGGCCAGCGCCAGCTTGAATCCGCCGCCGCCGCTCTCGCTCTCGACCAGCTCGCGCAGCGCGTCGATTCGCCGCTTCGCATCGCGCGTGATGATGTGCTCGCCCGGAATCAGCAGATACGCGTACGCCTTCTGCCGCGAGCGCCCGACCCGTCCGCGCAGTTGATAAAGCTGCGCCAGGCCGAAGTGATCGGCGCGATTGATGATCATCGTGTTGGCGTTCGGGATGTCCAGCCCCGATTCGATAATCGCGCTGCACACCAGCACGTTGATGCGCTTCTCAATAAAATCCCGCATCACGTTTTCGAGTTGGCGCTCGTTCATCTGGCCGTGCGCGATCGCGAGCTTCGCCTCCGGCACCAGCGCCCGCAGATGTCCCGCCATGTAGTCGATATTCTCGACGCGATTGTGCACGAAAAATACCTGGCCGCCGCGATTCAGTTCGCGCAGCATCGCGTCGCGAATCGTGTCGTCGTCGAAGTGCGCGACGAACGTCCGAATCAGTTGCCGATCCGGCGGCGCCGTCTGAATCACCGACAGATCCCGGATTCCCAGCATCGCCATGTGCAGCGTGCGCGGAATCGGCGTCGCCGTCATCGTCAGCACCGGCACCAGCTTTTTGAGTTTCTTGATGCGCTCCTTGTCGGCCACGCCGAATCGATGCTCTTCGTCGATCACCAGCAGGCCCAGCCGCGGGAACTGCACGTCGCTCGAGAGCAGGCGATGCGTCCCCACGACGATATCGACCTTGCCGCGCGCCACTTCCTCGATCGTCGCGCGATTTTCCTTCTGGCTGCGGAATCGCGAAACCATCTCGACCCGCACCGGATAATCCTTGAAGCGTTCGCGAAACGTATTCCAATGCTGCTCCGCGAGAATCGTCGTCGGCACCAGCACCGCGATCTGCCGCCCGTCCATCGCCGCGATAAACGCCGCGCGCAGCGCAACTTCCGTCTTGCCAAAGCCGGCGTCGCCGCAGATCAATCGATCCATCGGCTTTGCCCGCGTCAGATCCCGGATCACATCATCGATCGCCGCCTGCTGATCGGGCGTCTCCTCGAATTCGAATCGCTCCGCGAAATCGGCATAGTCGCCCCCGGGCTGCGGATACGCATGACCCTCGAGCACCTCGCGCGCGGCATAGATATCCAGCAACTCGGCCGCCATCGCGAGCACCGCCTGCCTGGTGCGCCGCTTGACCTTCTCCCACGAGCCGCTGCCCAGCTTGTCGAGCTTGGGCTCGCCATCGTCGCCGCCGATATACCGCTGGACGAGATTTATCCGCTCGACCGGCACGTACATCGTATCGTTGCCCGCATATTCGAGATGCAAAAAATCGCCCTCGACTTCCGCGACCTTCAGATGCTTGAGTCCGCGATACTTCGCGATTCCGTGATCGATATGCACCACGTGATCGTCGGGCTTCAGTTCCTGCAAGTTCAGCAGCGCGCCTTTGCCGGTCTCGCGCCGACGCCGCCGCACGCGCGGCTCGCCGAAAATCTCCTCTTCGCTGTAGATGTAAAGTCCGTCAGCCTGCATCACGACGCCGGCCGAAATTTCACCCTCGATTATCGCCGGCCGATAATCGGGCCATTCGAGCAACGCGCCAAAAGTTTTGCATTCCGTGTTGACATCGACTTCCCACGCTTCGAGATGACGCTTTAGCCGCGCGACCTGGTTAGGCCCCTCGACCACCATCAGCGCCCGTCCCTGTCCGCGCTGGATATTCTTGAGCTCGATCGCGAGCGGCTCGAAACTCGGCGGCGTTCGCGCCCCGCTCAGATTGTTCGCGCCCAGCTTCAGGCTCGGTTGCGTTTTGATTTCGACCGGTGCGGCCCATCCCTCGCGCGGCGCCGTCATCGTGACCAGCGACCCGACTTCCACCGCGGTGAATTTACCGAGCGCGCCCTCGAACACATCGATCGACAGGAACAACGATTCGACCGCGGGATGAAACGCCGGCTTCTGGATCGCAGCCGTCGTCTCCCGCGTGATCGTGTCGCTGAATCGATTCGCCTCCGCGAGTATCCGTCCGGGATCGATCATCCACAGCAACGCAGTCTTCGGCATGTAATCGAAAATGCTGTCGAGCGCGCGGCCGTAAACATACGGCATCAAAAGTTCCGCGCCCGGAAACAGCAGACCGTTCTCGAGCGTCTCCGCGAGTTCCGCCGCCTCCTTGCGAATCATCCCGATCTCGGCGGCCCGCAATGCGACCGCGTCGGCGAGTTTCGGATTTTTCAGCGCCGACGGCGGCACGTATCGAGTGCGGATGATCGTCGCCTCCGTCAGCTCCTCAGCCGAGCGCTGGCTCGCCGCCTCGAAATGCCTGATCGAGATCACGACGTCGTCCTCAAGCTCGATCCGAATCGGATCGTTGTATAGCGGCGAGTACGCATCGACGATTCCGCCGCGCACGCTGAAGTCGCCGGGCTCTTCGGTTTGCGGCACGCGCTGATATCCGCACGACGCCAGCGCATCGATCAGAATCTCGAAATCCAGCCGGTCGCCAATCGCCAACTTGATTATCGATTCGTTGAAAATCGCGCGCGGAATGGTGCGCGTCATCAGCGCTTCCGCCGAAGTCACGACCAGCGGCGCAGTTTGCCGCAGCAGCGCGTAGAGCGCGCCAAGCTGCGACGCCTGCGCATCCGGTGGCGGGGACAACTGCGCCATCGGCTTCACTTCCCACGAGCGCATCAGATGCACCCGGCGCGTCGCCGAGTCCGCCGTCTGCGGCTCATCGAGAAAGAACCCTACCTCGGCAGCGAGCGCCTCCGCTTCCGACTGCAGCGACGCGATCACCACGACCGGACGGCGGAGTCGCAGCGCCATCTCGCGCAGCATCAACGCGTTCGACGCGCCGCGAAGTCCCATCACCGGGAAGCGGCGCTCGCGATTGGCGGCGAGCCGTGCTTCGAGTTCTCCCGCCGCTTCTTTCAGGCTTCGTGGCAATGTTTTCGATTCCGATGCGCAAAATCGCCCTCCGGCGATGCGTCCCACAGAGGCGCACACGCTGGCAGCGTGCTCACATCATAGCAGAGAATTTGTTCTGAGCAGCTTCGCGCGACGGCTCGGATACTCGATCAGTTGGCCGCGCTCTCCGCGCCCGGCGATGATGCGCGCGCCGGCATCGACTTGGTCGCCGGTGCAGCCGCCGTCGCCGGCGCAGGCCCATTGGCGATCGTCTCGCGATCCAGATGCATCGCGATTCTCATCGTGCGATGCGCTCCGCCGGGCAGCGGCCGAATCACCGTCACGTAGGTCGTGTCGCCGGGCCGCAGATGCCCCAGCGAGTCCGTCAATTCCTTCTGATTACGCACGCGCTTGTCGTCCACCGCGACGATCAGATCGCCGTCGCTGCCTAGCGCGCCCGATCGCTTGAGCAGCGGCAGCGCGACCAGCGCCAGCGGACCGAGTGCGCTGCCGGCGAGTCCGCCCACCACTCCTATCGCGCTCGGCGGCTGCTTGCCGCGCAGCCCCGCCTTGTCCGCCGGACTGCCCGGGTACACGCTCATCACTTCGAATCCATGCTCCTCCATGCCGAGGTAGCACTGCGTTGAATACTCGAGCGACGCGCCGAGATAAGGATGATGGTCGCCGTCGGGCTGCGGCCGAAAATTTCGATCGAGCGCCGCGAGCTCATCATGTTGTCGAAATTGCCGCGCGGTCGGAATCTCGTCGATCGTCGCGGGCGGCGTATCTGCCGATGGCTGCGGCTCGACCTCGAGCGTCTTGGGCTGCGATTGAAGCCCGCGAAGAATCTTATCGTCGTTCTCGAATTGGGATTCGAAAGTAGGCTTAGCGGGGTCCAGCGAATCTTCGCTGAAGCTGTCGGCGAGCGGGAGCAGCAGCATCACCAGCGTGCAACTTAAGACCAACGGCGCGGCGCGCATACCCGATCACCTCGCAGCTTGATGCTGTGAGATTAGGTTCGATTCCTCCTTGTCTCAAGAGCAAAAATGTCCCGCCTGAAATCCACACTTAATACCTCGCCCGCTTTGTTGCGGGAGAGGAAAGCCGAGGCGCGTTAGCGACGAGGTAGGTGAGGGTGCAGTCGGCGCGCCGAGAAAAGCCGGAAACGGATCCGGGATTCTTCGCTCCGGCAGCCTCCGCTCTGAATGACAGAAAAGGTCGCGTGCCGCGAGATCGCATCGAGTCGCGATCACAACCGCCGCCCTCAATGCGTGAAACTCTCGCCGCCCGACGACGCGCTCGCGCTCGGCGGCGCCGCATTCGCGATCGGCTCGCCCACGGCGCCGACCTTCACCGCGATCTTCATCGTCTTGTGCGCGTTGCCAACCGGCCTGATCACCGTGAGATACATCGTGTCGCCAGGTTTGAGCCGCGCCATCGCGTCGTCCAGGTCGCCTTGACTGCGCACCCGCCGATCATCTACCGCGACGATTAGATCGCCGCCCTGCCCGAGCGCGCCGCCCTTCGCCAGCAGCGGCGTCACCAGCAGACTCAGCGGCCCGAGCATCGTGCCCGCCGTCGTTCCGGCCGCGCCCGCCGCCGTCATCCCGGTCGCCGACTTCAATCCTGCGCGCTCGGCCGGGCTGTTCGGATCGACGCTGACCACCTCGAGCCCGTGCTCCTCCATCCCCATGTAGCACTGCGTCGCGTACCTGACCGACAGTCCGAGATACGGCCGCCGACGATCGCGCATCTCGCCGCCACGATCAGGACTCTGCCGAAAGCTCGGCTCGATCGAACTGTTTTCGTCGCCCGGCCGAAATCCCCGATCGCTCGGTATCTCGTTTACGCTCGGCCGCGGCTCGACTGCACCTGGCTGTGGCGCAATCTCGAGCGTGCGATCGTCCTCGCCTGGTTGGCCCGCGAGCCCCGGATTCGCCTGCATATCGCCGCCCTGCCTCGCGGCGTGAGTGCCCGATTGGTTCGGCGCCTGCGCGATCGCAAAATCGGTCACCGCAAATATCGCTGAGGTGGCGATACACAAGGCTAAAGTCTTTCCGAGATTCATTTCGCTTGATACTCGATCGCGCGGCGATGCTGAAATCATAGGCCCGCCGCTGCCGACCCTCAAGCCACCCTCGAAATGGCGTCCCAACGAATTGCCTTGAAGCAAATCTGACCGCATGCGAAAGTTTCGACTCTAATACCATGAAAATCATTGCGACCGTTGCGCTACAGCCTCAGCATCGCGCGACCATCTACAACGCCGCGCCCGACGCTGAAATCGTCGATCGGCCTTGCCGCACGCAGGACGAAGTCACCGCGCTCGTCAGCCAGGGATGCGACGTGATGCTCACCTTCCGCACGCCCGACGATCCGCTGCGAGGCGCCCCCGGCCTCAAGTGGGTGCAGTTGCTGAGCGCTGGCGCCGACCACGTTCTCTCCGGTCCGATGAAAGCCACCACGATTTCGCTTACGACCGCAAGCGGCATCCACGCCACGCCGATCGCCGAGTACACGCTGGCCTCGATGCTCTCCTACGCGCATCGCATCCATCTCTCGATTCGCGCGCAACTGCGCCACGAATGGCTGCGCAGCGGGCAGTTCATGTCAATCATCGACGACCTTCGCGGCCGCACCCTCGGCATCATCGGCTATGGTTCGATCGGGCGCGAAACCGCCCGCCTCGCGCAGGCATTCGGCATGACGGTACTCGCGTTGAAGCGCGACCCGCACGATCGAAAAGATCACGGATGGACTCCGCCTGGTCTCGGCGATCCCGAGGGAACGATCCCGCAACAATTTTTCGGTCCCGGAGAGCGCGAAGAAATTCTGCGCGAGAGCGATTACGTATCGGTCACGCTGCCGCTCACCGATCACACGCGAAAATTTATCGGCGCGCGCGAGTTCGCCGCGATCAAGCCCGGCGCGTTCGTCGTCAACATCGGACGCGGCGAGGTGATCGATGAAGCCGCGATGATCGCGGCGCTGAAGGACGGCAAACTCGGCGGCGCCGGCCTCGACGTCTTCGAACATGAACCGCTGCCGGCCGAAAGCCCGCTGTGGGACATGGAAAATGTCATCCTGACGCCGCATATGTCGGGCGCCAACCGCGGTTACATGGACCACGCCTGCGAACTATTCGCCGACAATCTGCGCCGTTTCGCCGCGAATCAACCGCTGCTCAATCTGGTCGATCCAAAGTGGGGCTATTGAGTCCCGTCCCGCGATCGCTGCAACTCTGGGTAGGGCTGGGCGTCCCTGCCCCAGTCTCTGGGTAGAGGTGGGCGTCCCTGCCCACCCTCATCGTCCTCCCTACTTCGGCTTCGCCGGCTAAATCTCCGTGATCCACATCTACTCGTACTCTTTGATTTCCGGCCAGCGCTTAAATGGATTGTTGAAAATGTACGTCAGCTTCTCGGTCAACTCGCCCTCGGGAGAAACAATTCGATCATAGTAACTCGTTTGCCAAATCCTGCCGGTCCTGCCGAACATCCGTTGGAAAGCATTGGCACTGAACGATTTCCAGGAATGGATTATTTTCCCTAAATCCTCGTCCCCTTTGGGCTGCAATATCGCGTGCACATGATCGTCCATCACGACGTATCCGAGCAACTCGTACCTATCATGCTTGAAATGGCGCAAAGTGAGTACAACCTGCGTCCGTTCCGGCGGCTGCAACTCACCTTGTCCGCGTCTGAGTCTCCAAGTCACGAAGTACGCGGCCCCGGCCAATCTCAAATGCGGATTCGATCGACGAATCTTTTTTGACGGTGATTCCATCTGCGTCGGAACCTCGATGCAGACTGGTAGCACCGGACTCGGGCCCGCTCTCCTAACGCTTTTTGCGCCAACCCTGCCGGACGTGGGCAGGGACGCCCACCCTACCCCAATCGGTATCCTTTGCGAGTCCCCCCAGCATTCGCACGGCAATGGTGTGCGCTTTAGCTGAGATGTCTGAGTCATCGCGCCGTCGCGATCTGGGTAGGGGTGGGCGTCCCTGCCCACCCTCATCGTCCCCTAAGCTTCGATGCCAATCACTCTCGCCCTTTCAGCGCGGCAAGGAATTTTTCCTTCAGGCCGTCGAACGGTCCATTCGACATAAATAATGCGACGTCGCCGGCGCGCGCGTCATCGAGCATCCGCTCAAGGATCTCGTCGTTCGAAGCGCACGCCATCGCGGCCGCGCCGTGCGAACTGATCTCCGATGCGAGCATTCCCGTATCGAGCCGCTCACCTTCGGGAATCGGATCGTTCTCCTTGAAGTACACCGGTCCCAGATACACGCGCGACGCGCGGCTGAAAGCGCTCGCAAATCCGCGTTGAAAAACGTTGCGCCGCGCCGTGTTCGATCGCGGCTCAAACGCCGCAAGAATTCTGCGCCCCGGAAACCGTTCCGCGATCGCTTCCAGCGTTACGCCGATCGCCGTCGGATGATGCGCAAAATCATCCACCACCGTCACCCCCGCCGCCTCGCCGATTATTTCCTGGCGCCGCACCACGCCCTTGAACGTCCTGAACCCGTGCGCAATTTCGTCATCCCGCACGCCGAACGCATTCAGCAGGACGTACACACCGAGCGCGTTCGCGACGTTCATCCGTCCGCCAATCGGCAGATGCATTTGCGCGACGACTCGCGCGCCGTCGCGCGTGATCGAAAACTTCGCGCCGTCCGCGCCCACCTCGACATCCGACGCCTGGAATTCTCCGCCACGCAAACCGAATGTGATCCTCCGCGCACGCGCATCGCTGGCGACTTCGAGCGCATGCGGAAAATCCGCGCATAGCGCGAGCACCCGCGACGAATCCATCTGCGCGGCCAGCGCGCGAAAACTCGCTTTCACGTGCTCGAGATCGCGATAGATGTCCGCGTGATCGAACTCGACCGCCGTGATGATCGCGCCGCTTGCGCGGTAATGCAGAAACTTCGGCCCCTTGTCGAAAAACGCGGTGTCGTATTCGTCACCCTCGATCACAAAATCTTCGCCGCGCCCCAGCCGATAGTTCGATCCGAAATCCTTGGCGACTCCGCCCACCAGCATCGACGGATCGCGCCCCGCGCTCTCCAGCACGTGCGCCATCATCGCCGTCGAAGTCGTCTTGCCGTGCGTCCCCGCGACCATCAGCACGCGATGATTCTTCAGGAAGAAGTGCCAAAGCGCCTCGGGCATCGAGAGATACGGAATCTCGGTCCTGAGCAGCGCGACCGCTTCCGGATTGATTCGCGGGATCACATTGCCGACGATGACCAAGTCTGGTGCTATAAAGTCCGGCGCGAGCGTCAGATTCGCCGCCGCGAACGATCCGACCACCTCGACTCGCGAGTTTCGCAGCAGCGACGCGGTCGGCTCATAGAGTTGATTGTCCGAGCCGGTTACGCGGTAGCCGCGCTCCGTCAGCATCCCCGCGAGCGCCGCCATCGCGGTGCCCGCCACGCCAATCAGATGAACGTGTTTGACCGCACTGGGAATTTTTGCGAGGCGTGCAGCGCTGGCGGAATCAGCCACCGTCGATCGCTTCCATGATCATGTCGTGTATTTTCGGACGGAACTCGCGGATCGCCTGGTTGGCGCGCTTCGGATGAACTCGATTCGTCAGCATCGAAATCGCGATCTCGCGCGCCGGCTCGATCCAGATCGAGGTGCCGGTGAACCCGAGATGCCCGACCGCTTGCGGTGAAAAATGATGCCCCGAGCTCGAGCCCTGCGGCGACGGCGTGTCCC
The DNA here is from genome assembly GCF_030646925.1 of Candidatus Binatus sp. Classification (NCBI taxonomy): domain Bacteria; phylum Candidatus Binatota; class Binatia (SeqCode); order Binatales (SeqCode); family Binataceae (SeqCode); genus Binatus (SeqCode); species Binatus sp. (SeqCode). The sequence continues at coordinate 10,564 of NZ_JAUSKL010000080.1, forward strand.
ATCCGAGCGCCCACGTCGAGCCCGCCACCGTTTTGTCGCGCGTCCAGAACTCGCGAATGATCCGCTGCGGCACAAAATCCGAGCGGCCCGCGTAGCACGCGATCAATTCCGCGGCGATTCGATCGACCTCGCGCACCGGCGCGAACAGTCCCGCGTGCCCGGCGACTCCGCCCATCGCAAACGCGTTCTCATCATCGACTTCGCCGACCAGCATCCGCTTGCGCGATGGACAAATCTCGGTCGGCGCGAACATGTCGGCCACCGGCTCGAGCCGCCGCGAGCGCACCAGCGAGATATCGATATAGTCGGTCGCGCGGAGCCCGAGCGGCCGAAAAATCTTCTCGCGGCAAAACCGGTTCAGCGCGACGCTCGAAACTTTTTCGATCGTCTCGCCCAGCGTGATAAATCCTTCGTCGGAATAAATCGCCTTGGTGCAAGGCGGCGCTTCCGGTTTCTCGCGATGGATTTCCTCGTAAATGAATTCCTTCGAGCCGTAACTCGCCATGAAATTGACCCGCCCGCCCTTCTCGATTTCCGCGACGCGCTGATAGAACGGCCGCCACGCCGGCAGGCCCGAGCAATGCGCTAGCAGATGGCGGAACGTCACGCCGATTTTTCCGTGCACGCCGAAGTTCGGGAAAAATCGCGTCACCCGATCATCGAGACGAAATTTGCCGTCGCGCGCGAGCATCATCACCGCCACCGTCGTCGCCAGCGCCTTCGTCAACGACGACAAATCGTAAACCGTGTCGATTTTAAGCGGCGAACGCTCCGGCACGATCGATCGAAATCCGAACACGCCCTCGAACACGACGTCCGCGCCGCATCGAACCACCACCGTGGCGCCGGGGATGATCCCTTGCTCGACGGCGTCGTTGAAAGCTCGCTCGACTTCACTCCATCCCAAGCGCGAATCCCCCGCTAGGTCGTGACTGCTCGCTCTGTGAATACGATCCGCCGCGCCGCGCCGTCAATTTGCGCCGCCACTCCGAACGGGATCGTAAAGTTCTCGGTGCCGTGCCCCGCCTCGATTCCATACAACACCGGACAGCCCGCTTCGGCGGTCTGCGCCGCGATAAACCGCGCGATCAAACGCGCCTCCTGCTCGTCGCCATCGACCGGCCTGATTGCGCCAAACACGATTCCCGCCACCCGCGCCAGCGCACCCGACTGTCTTAGCTGCACGAGCATCCGATCGATTCGATACGCCTTCTCGCCGGTGTCCTCAATAAAGAGAATCCGGCCGTCAAAATTCGGCGCGTACGGAGTGCCAAGCGTCGCCACCAGCACCGATAGGCATCCGCCGATCACGTCGCCGCGCGCGACCCCCGGATGCATCGTTTCGCGCGCCTCCAACTCGAAGCCATTAAGCTCGCCGCTCAGAAGCCGCTGCATGTGCTCGAGCGAGCGGGGACTCAGTCCGCGCGCAAAATCCATCGCGACCATCGGTCCGTGGAACGCCACCACGCCCGCGCGATCGACCATCGCATTCAAGATGAATGTCTCGTCCGAAAATCCGACGAACACCTTCGGCGTCCGCGCGATCGCCTGAAAGTCGAGCAACGGCATCAGCCGCCCGCATCCGTAACCGCCGCGCGCCGCGAAAATTCCTTTCACCTCGGGATCGGCGAAACATGATTGCAACTCGCGCGCGCGATCGGCGTCGTCGCCCGCGAGGATTCCCGATCGCGCCAGCAGCCGCTCCGACACCTTCACTCTGAACCCCAGCGACGCGAGTACGTTGACGCCGCGCTCCAGATGCGCCCGCTCGATCGCCGCCGCCGGCGCAACCACCGCCACGGTGTCTCCGGCCTTCAGCGCCTTCGGTTTGGTCGCTCTTCGATTCACGATGCTTGCGCGACTTTACCAGAACCCTCCCGCGAACGCTCATTGCTCGGCAGCGCCGCCGCCGTTTTCATCCTGTGCGGATTCGATCGCCAATGATCAGTCGAAGCTCAGGATGATCTTGCCGAAGTGCTCGCTCGCCTGCATCATGCGATGCGCCGTTGCAGCTTCCGAGGCCGGCAGCACCTTGTAGATCGGCGGCCGCAGCCGGCCCGCCTCGAGCGCCGCGCCGAACCGCGCGACAAACGCCGCGATGATCTCCGCCTTCTCCGCCGCCGGACGCGTGCGCAGCGTCGATCCAAAAATCTTGAGATGCCTTCGCAGTACCGCCGCCAGATCGATCTCCGCGCGCGCGCCGCTCATCAGCCCGATCAGCACCAGCCGTCCGCCGTGGGCGAGCGCTTCGATATTCCCCGCGAGGTACGCGCCGCCGATACTGTCGAGAATCACGTCGACGCCGCGCCCACCGGTTGCAGTCTTGACCGCCGCCGCAAACGGGCCGTTCTTGTAGTTGATCGCGATATCGGCGCCGAGCTTCAGACATTGCTCGCATTTTCCGTCGGAGCCCGCCGTCACGATCGATCGCAGCCCCGCTTCCTTGATCAACAAAATCGAAGCGGTGCCGACTCCGCTGCCGCCGCCGTGAATCAGCGACGTCTCGCCGTCCTTCAATCCGGCCAGCATGAAGAGGTTGAGAAACGCGGTCAGAAAAACCTCAGGCAGCCCCGCGGCTTCCGCGAAACTCATCGACGACGGGATTTTCATCGCCGACCCGTGATGCGCCGCGGCTTTCTCCGCGTAGCCGCCGCCCGGCAGCAGCGCCATCGCGCGATCGCCGACCTTCCATCCGCTCACCGACGCACCGATCGCCGCGACATCGCCCGCGCACTCGAGGCCGATTATCTCCGACGCGCCCGGCGGCGGCGGATAAAATCCCTGGCGCTGCAGGATGTCCGCGCGATTCAGCCCGGCCGCCCGCACCCGAATCATGATCTCGTCGGGCTTGAGCGCGGGCTCCGCGACCTCGGCGAGTTTGAGAACATTCTCGTCGCCCGGTTTTTCCGCAATCACTGCTTTCATGGCAAAATCACCGCAATCATTGATCGTTAGGCTGCACCAGGCGCGATCGAAGAGTCAAAAGAAAATCGCAGCACGGTTAGCGGCGCCCCGGCCTGGGTAGTCGCGGGCCTCCGTGCCCGCGATCCTCACCGTTTGATACCCGCGGGCACAGAGGCCCGCGGCTACCCGGCACGACGCGCTGCGGTTACCTGGTGAATCCTTGCGCGTCTCAATAGCGGAGGTTGATTATCACGTAGAGTTTTTTGCCAGTGTAATTGAAGGACGCCGCCTCAAAAGTCGGCGGCCCGAACAGCGCCGCCGCATCGTTCGAAAATCCGTAGCCCTCTCTCGGCATCCCGAAGGCGTTCATGTTGAATTCGCGATCGTTGTTTTCGTCGTGATACACCACCGCCGCGTATGGACCCGGTTTCAATCCAATGAACTCGCAAACTGCTTTGCCATGATGGATCGGCGCCCACGCGTGGCTCAGCACTTTCGTATCGTCGCGCGGATAAGCCACCGGATCGTTGAATAGCGAGCATCCGACCTGACCAGCGTCGTTCTGCAGCCCGACGACTTCGATATTCAGCGCATTCTCCGCTCCCGCAGCCGGCGCCGCAGTCGGACTCGGTGCAGCGGTTGGCGATGCGGACATTCCCGCGCCCGCAGTCGGCGTCGCGATCAAAGTGGCGATCGAAGTCTCGGCGGGCGTAGCGATCTCCGCGCGAATCGGCGTCGCACACGCGATCGCCATCACCACGATCGCCGCGACGAACAACCCCGCCCGAATGCGCAAAATAAAAGCGCGCGCGCGTAAAGCAAAAGAAAAGAGGGCCGCGTGCGACCCTCTCTCTCTCGCTTCGGAACCAAACAATTCCGGCACAAGCTTAGTACTGATTGATCACCGTGACGCCGACATTCTGGAACGTGTTCATCTCCTCGAAGACCTTGTTGATGCCGTCGAGGCCGCAGGTGCCGGTGATCATTCCCTTGGGCGACACTTTACCCGCCTGGACCATTTGCAGCATCGCGGGATAGTGCGACGCCTGCATCCCGAGCGACGCGATTATCTGCAGTTCCATCGTCACCATTCGATCGATTGGCACCGAAATTTCGCCGCCTTCCGCCGACGTCGTGAGTCCGATCTGCAGATGACGCCCCTGCTTGCGCAGACTCATGATCGAGTTGCGGCAGGTGGTCGCGATTCCGAGCGCATCGACCGACACATGAGCGCCGCCGCCGGTGAGTTCCAGGATTTGCGGAATCGGATCGACCTTTTTAGCGTTGATCACGTGCATCGCGCCGAGGCCCTTGGCCAATTCGAGTTTTGCGCTATCGAGATCGACACCGATCACGTTGGCGCCGATCGCCGCCGCGATATTGATCGCCGAGAGTCCGATTCCGCCGCATCCGTGCACGACGACCCATTCGCCCGGCTTCACCTGTGCGCGATCCACAATTCCATGGAACGACGTCATGAAGCGGCATCCCAGCGAGGCGGCTTCGACGAATCCGATACTCTCCGGCAATTTCACGAGATTAAGATCCGCGAACGGCACTGCCACCAGATGACCGAATCCGCCGTGATACGAAAAGCCCGGCAGCAGCGGCGTCAGGCATACGTTGGATTGTCCGTTGCGGCAATATTCGCAGGTGCCATCGCCCTGGCTGAACGGCACCACGACGCGATCGCCCTTCTTGAAATTCCTGATGTCCTTGCCGACTTCCTGCACGATGCCGCTAAACTCGTGACCTAGAATCGAGCCCGGCTGCGCCGCCAGTCCCATCCACGACCAATCGCCCGACCACGCATGCCAATCCGAACGGCAGATGCCGTTGGCCTCGACTGCGATGATCGCGCCATTGGCTGCGCATTCGGGATCGGGAACATTTTTTACGACCAGAGGCTTTTTGGCCGCCTCAAATACTGCTGCTTTCATTGCTTGGGTCCTCCTTGACCAGGATCTTTGATTTTCGATTACAGCCGATGCGGTCGGCAATTCCAATGCGCCGCCGATTTGCGACGCGAGGGCGATCCTTCGTATAGCGCCTTTCCCGTCGCATCGGCAAATCGCGGTATAGAGTATCTAGCGGAGTGCTAAATTCAAACTCGGACTTTCGTCTTTGTCTGCGATCGGTAGTTGGAGCAATTTCTCGGCGAGTCGATTGGCACGCGGTAGCAGTTCGGCGCGCCTATTCTTTGAAATCTTCGGGGACAGTTCTGGTCGCACGGTCGGCAGCAGGAGCGCGAGCAGCGTCGGGCGGCACGCCGCGAGGCGCCGACGCGCCCACCACATGGAGCGTGCTCGGATCGCCGTGCCGGATGACTTCTCCCGGGCCAAACGGCGGCTAACTACAGCAATCGGAAAGTCCACCTCCGCCAGCCGGCTTACATACCTTGAGTATAGGCATACGGATACGTGGGACTAGCGATCAGTGCCGTTGTCGCCGATCCCTGCTTCTTGCAGGCCCAACTTGATGGCCACTTCTAACTTTTGGTCCAAGACGATCCGCCACCAGTCATGCCTTTGCAGCAAGGAATCTCGTTCTTGCTGAAGGAATAATGGAAGGGCCGCTAAGGCAGCATAATCTTCTGTCCCGGCAGTATAGAGCTTTTGCTCTTCCAAGAGCAGACGAACTAAGAGAGGGAATGCGATAGCGGCTACTGAGAGATGAGTCTGGTCGTCGCTCCATTTCCGTGGCTGACTCGAGTGCCTCTTTCCGTGCGCGAAATCTCCTCGAAGCGCGCAGAACTCTCCCAGCCACTCGCAGAGAATTTCCGCGTCAATGCTTAGTCGTTTAGCTGGTTTCGACACATGCCTGCTGAACTCATTCACCGTTTCAGCCTTTTTGTGAGTCGCCTTGGTGGGCTTGCCAAGGATGCGCTGAAAAGCGCTGCACATCAAAACCCAGTCGACACGCCAGCTAATATCCTGACTCTCCGAATTTGCCCGGATAAATGTGACGATTGCTTCACGCCACTTCTGCCATTCATCCACTTTCCAGTTCTGTCGCGCATTCCAGAGCGCACCAAGAAGTTCCTCGGGCAACGCTATTTTATCAACGACGGCTGTATGTATCGGGCGGTGATACCTTACGGGGAAACCGCCTTGTAGGACGAAACGGCCATCGCGTCTTTTGGTTCTGAATGCATTGTCAGCGCTGAAGGAGTCGCTCCAAGAGCAGGAATGAAGACGAAAGCAGTCGCCGTTAGACCATCGTCCGTGCTCGCATTCAAAATCGCGGTCGGCTAGCGCAGAAAAGCAGGCGATCGCTACAAACTCTTGAAGGGAGGCACTCTCCTCGTTGGGTAAGTCTGCCAGTAGGCCGCGACTACTACACAGAGCGACGGTAAACTCGCTCACTGGTTGTTCTTCAAGATCGCAAAAGTGATCGAGAATACTAAGAACCGACTTTACGTCCGTAGGGTTGAGAACTGCCGATTGTTTGTTGCGCGAAAGGGGCAATAACGTGAAGTCACCGATCGAGTAAGGCTTTTGCAAACGACACCATGGCAGGAAGTAAAGGGTAGACATTCACTTATATTATAGAGTTGATGTTGCCTCCATGGCTGATCGCTCGCGTGCCACGTTGGAAAATTATCTGATTTTCGATTACGGCCGATGCGGTCGGCAATTCCAATGCGCCGCCGATTTGCGACGCGAGGGCGATCTTTCGTATAGCGCCTTTCCCGTCGCATCGGCAATTCGACGACAACTTCATCCGATCAGCCGCGCGACGGTCTTTTCGAACTCCGCGACGTTGTTGCCCGCTTCGATTTCCACCGGATGCAGATCGACGCCCGCCTCTTCCTGCTGCTTCAGCCGATCGAGCGCGCCTTCAATTCCGCCGACGTAGCCAAGCTCGCTCAGCATCTTCGGCGGCACTGCGGCCGTGCCGGCTTTCGCGCTGCCCGCATCCCACGCCTGCTTGATTTTTTGCACTTCGTCGCCGAAGCCGAATCGCGTCAGTTGCTCCGAATAGAAGGTACCCATCCGCGCCGCGTAGAACGCGACCGTGCCCGCATGTCCGGCCATCGCGCGTTCAGGATTGTTCGTCACCGTGACTCCGCCCGGCGCTTTGACTTCGACCGCGCGCGGCTCGCGGCCCCCCTCCGTCACGATTTTCCGAAAATCGCCGATCGCGCCTTTCAGCGAACTCACCGGAATCATCACCGGCAGCCATCCGTCCGCCTGCCGCGCGGTGAACTCGACGCTCTTCTTGTTGAGCGACGCGATCCACACCGGGATATGCTTGCGCACCGGCTCGAAGCGAATCGTAAATCCGCGCTTCAGCTTGAACAGCTTGCCGTCGTAGTTGAGCGGCGTGCCCGCCATGATCATGTTGATGATCTCGACCGTCTCTTTCATCCGCGTCAGCGGCGGATTGAACGGCACGCCGTGGAAATGCTCGATCACCTGCGGACCGCTGGTGCCAAGTCCGATTATCATGCGCCCGTTGCTGAGCTCATCGAGCGTGCCGAAATGCTGCGCCAGCGCGGCCGGCGTGCGCGAGTAGATATTCACGATCGAAGTCGCAAGCTGAATCTTGCTGGTATGCTCCGCCAGCAGCGTCAGCAGCGTGAACGCGTCGCGGCCCCACGCCTCGGCGACCCACACCGAATGGATTCCCGCCGCGTCCGCGAGTTTCGCGCGTTCGATCACCGCCTTGAAATCGAGCCGGCCCTGCCAGTTCACTCCGATTGCCAGTTTGCGCGCCATGATAATTCTCCCTTGCTACGCGAGGTCGCGAATTCGCTCGTACCATTGCCGCGACGACGTTCCTTATATCCGCGCGACTTGCAGTGAAAATGCAACCTCGTCGCGAATCAGCGCCCTGATATGGCAGCCGCGCTCCGCCACCTCGACCAGCCGATGGAGTTGCTCGTCGTCGATCGCGGTCTCAACTTGAAGTTCTACTTGAATTTCCTTGACGTGCCCCTTTTCGTTCGACCGCGCCTGAACCGACGTGCGGCCGACCTGCATTTTGCGCGCACGCGCCGCTACCCGCAGCGACATCAGCAGGCACGATCCGAGCGCGCCCAGAAATGACGACACCGGATCGGGCGCGCTCGCATCCTCGGCCGAAAGCGGCCATCGAAGCCCGCCGTATCTCACCTCGGTCTTGAGCGATTCGCCGACCGCCTCGATTCTCACCTCGCGATGACGCTCCGGCGCAGCAGTTTTCGTGTTCGCAACAGCGCCGAGAAAATCCGGCGCCTCGAGCAATGCCTTCACCCGCGTCGTGAAGCGCGACGCGTTCGCGCCGTCGAGTCCGCGATGATCGTATGCGATCGCAATCTGCATCGCGGGCCGCACTTCCGCACGCCCTTCGATCGCCAGCACTTCGTCGTGAATCGCACCGACGAACATCAGCGCCGATTGCGGAGCGAATATCACCGGCGTGCCGTTCTCGATTCCGTATGCCCCCAGGTTCGATACCGTGAACGTCGCGTTCTCGATGTCGGCGGGCCGCAGTCGCTTGTTCCGCGCGCGCTCCGCGAGTTCCGCCGCTCGCGCACTGATCCCCTTGATATCGAGCGCGCCCGCGTCGTGAATCACCGGCACCACGAGTCCGTCTGGCGTATCGACTGCGATCCCAAGATTGATCTGGTCGTAGATCAGCCGCTCGCCATCGCTGTAGCTCGCGTTGATGCGCGGATTCTCTTTCAGCGCGAGCACCGTGGCGCTGAGGATCACATCGGTCACCGACACGCGACTGCCGGCCGCATTGATCGATTGCCGCGCTTCGAGCGCGCGCTTCATGTCGATTCGCACCATCTGCACGAAGTGCGGAATTTCCTTCCAGCTCGACGTGACGTTGCGCGCGCCGACCATCTGAATCCGCGTGAGTTTCTCCCGCCGCGACGGCGCCAGCCCTTCTGTCGCAAACCCTGGCGTCGATGCGGGCATTTGCGCCGTCGGTTGCTCTGCGATTTTCTTCTCGCCGATTTTGCGAACGTCGTCTTCGGTAATCATGCCGTCGGGGCCGCTGCCCGCGACACTCGACAAATCGATTCCGCGTTCCGCCGCGATCCGCTTCGCGCGCGGCGACGCGATCACTCGCTTCGCGCCCGCTGCCGACGCCGCCTTCTGCGGCGACGATACCGCCGCCCCCGAATTGCTCGATGCCGTCTTCGCCGGCGCCTCCACTACCGATGCCGTCAAATCGCTCGCCGTCTCGCCCTCGCGCACGATCTCGCCGAGCGGCAATCCCACGCCGACCACCACGCCTTCATCCGCCAGCACTCGCGCGAGCACGCCCGCCGCCGGCGACTCGATTTCGATTTCCGCCTTGTCGGTCTCGACCGTCAGCACCGCCTCGCCTTCGCGAACATTGTCGCCCGCGCGTTTGTGCCACTTGAGCACGGTTCCCTCGGTCATCGTGTGGCCGAGCTTGGGCATCTGAATGAGAAATGACATCTGGCAGTTCGACGATTCGCGCGCCGCGATTTCGCTAACTCAGCAACTCGCGGCAGGCTTGATAGATTTTTTCTTCGTTCGGGATCACAAACTTCTCGAGCGCCGCCGCAGTCGGTATCGGCACGTCGGGCATCGCAACGCGCCTGAGCGGCCGGTCGAGATATTCGAGCACTTCTTCCATCAGCATCGCGCCGATTTCCGCGCCGACGCCGAGGGTCTTGTAACTCTCCTCGGCCACCACGATTTTTCCGGTCTTCTTCACCGATTCGATAATCGCCGGCCGGTCGAATGGATTCAGCGAGCGTGGATCGATCACCTCGATATTGTGCCCCTCTTGCGCCAGCCGTTCCGCGACCTTCATCGCCTTCGGCACCATCGCGGAAATCGCGACCAGCGTCAGCGCATCGCCCTCACGGCGAATCGCGGCCTTGCCGAGCGGCACCAGGTAATCTTCGTCGTCGGGAATTTCGCCCTTGGTCGCGTACAACAATTTATGTTCGAAATACAGCACCGGATTGTCGTCGCGAATCGCGCTCTTCAGCAGTCCCTTCGCGTCGGCTGGCGTAGCCGGCGAGACGATCCGCAGTCCCGGCGAATGCATGAAAAACGCCTCGGGACATTGCCCGTGCTCGGGACCGACGCCCGCCGCACCCGACGGACATCGCACCACCATCGGCACCTTGAACGCTCCGCCGTGCACGTAGCGCCACATCCCGGCTTTCAGCACGATCTCGTCGGCGGTAGTGAAAAGAAAATCCGCGAACTGCAACTCGACCACCGGCCTGAGTCCCGTGATCGCCGCGCCCACCGCCGCGCCGACGAACGCATTCTCCGATATCGGCGTATCGAACACGCGCTCGGCGCCGAACTCTTCCTGCAAGCCGCTCGTGATGCGAAAAATTCCGCCGAAGTTCGCGACGTCCTCGCCGTACAGCACCACCGTCGGATCGCGCCGCATCTCTTCTTCGAGCGCTTCCTTGATTCCCTGTGCGTATGTAATCGTCCGCATTTTTTTCACCGACTAGATGCCTGGCCCGGTTGCGGCCTCAGGCGTAGAGGTCTTCAAGCGCAGTCTCGGGTTTCATGAACGGCTGCTTCTCCATGAACGCGATTGCGCGATCGATCTGCGCGCGCGCGTCCTTGTCGATTTCCGCCTTCGCCGCCTCGCTGAGCAGTTTCTCTTCGATCAGCTTGTTCTCGTAGATCGGCAGTGGATCTCGGCGCCAATGCTTCTCGACTTCCTCGCGCGAGCGATACGTGTCCGGGTCGCCAATCCAATGCCCCCACAGGCGATAGGTCTTGCCTTCGATCAGCGACGGCCCCTTGCCCGCGCGCGCATACGCGACCGCCTCGCTCACCGCGTCGTACACCTGCTCGACGTCATTGCCGTCGATCGTTTTGCCGGGCACGCCGTAGCCGTGGCGCCGATCCGCGATATCCTTGACCGAGGTCGATTGCTCGGTCGGCACCGATACCGCCCATCCGTTGTTTTCGCACAAAAAAATCACCGGCAGTTTTCTGACCGCGCAAAAATTCAGGCTCTCGTGGAACGTGCCGCGATTCGATGTCCCGTCGCCGAAAAAACACAGCACGACTTTGTCTTCATGCTTCACCTTGATCGACATCCCCGCGCCCGCCGCGATCGGGAAGCATCCGCCGAGCGTGCCGCTCTCGCCGAGCACTCCAAGCTCGGGAAATACTACGTGCATCACGCCGCCCTTGCCGCGATTGGTGCCGCCCTCGCGCCCCGACAAATCGCACAAGACCCGCTCGATCGGGATTCCGCGCGCGACCCAATACGCGACCCCGCGATGCGCATACATCATGTAGTCGTCGGGTCTCAGCGTCGCGATCGCCGCCACTTGCAGCGCTTCCTGCCCGACCCCCGGATGCATAAATCCGCCGACCTGGCCCGCCTTGATCAACTCCGCGATTCGTTCCTCGAGCCGCCGGCTGAGAATGATCTTTTTATAGATGTCGAGCTTCAGTTTTTTGTCCATCATTTTGTATCACCTCGCGAAAGGCCCAAGTACGGCGGTCTGGACGAGCACTGTTCAGATGAGACCCCTTTAAAACGGTTCCGTCCTGCAACCTAGCCGAATCACCGGCATTCCTACAAACCCGCGATTGATGCTCGGCGTTGATTGCCATCCGGCGCTCGATTCTCGCCGATCGCCAGCGCGTAACGACCGACCGCTGCAAGCTCATTGTCGTATCCGCGCCCGAGTAGCATCGTAGGCAAGTGACGATCACCGTGTAACGATTGCTGCGACCTCGCATCGTAAGGAGGTATCCCGCGATGGCGCTTAGACGCTGGAAATTATCGATCGCATCCGCATTCATCGTGGCGGCGCTGGCGTCGTCCGCGATCGCTCACGACATGGGCGCGATGGACCACGACGATTCCAACTCCAACAGCAGCGGCACTGGCGCGATGGGCCAGATGGGCGCGCACATGAAAATGGGCGCGCATATGACCATGACCGATTCGCGCCCCGCCACGCCGGCGGACACGGAGCGCGGCGAACTGATCGTCAAGACGATGCGCGACAAACTCACAAAGTATCAGGACTACAAAGTCGCGCTCGCCGAGGGCTACCTGCCCTACATGGAGACGGTGCCGCAGGACGTTTTCCACTTCGCGAGCCGCTCCGCAAGCGCCGCCGAATACATGGGCGAATTCGATCTCGCGCATCCCGGCTCGCTGCTGTACGAAAAACAAACGCTCGGCGGATACAAGCTGGTCGGTGCGATGTACTCCGCGCCGCCGACCGACGACCCTGCGGAACTCGACAAGCTGATTCCGCTCAGCCTGTCGCATTGGCATGCGCACACCAATATCTGCCTGCCCGCGGGCGTGACCGAAGACGACGTGATCAACGGGCGCATCATGCCGAGCCATCCCAAATTCGCGTCGTCGCTCGATCACTCAAGTGAGATGAATCACGGCATGCAGATGCGCGTGGGATACCTCGCCGACGCGCGCTTCGGCTTCACCGGAACAATTTCCGAACAGGCGGAATGCGAAGCCGTCGGCGGCACGTTTCACAAACAGATTTTCGGCTGGATGGTTCACGTCTATCCCTTCGCCGGCGACGATCTGAAAGTCGCATTCAGCACCGAAGCTCCCTAATGCGGCGATCCCAGGAACAACGTGAACGCACCTGACTATTCGGTCCTCGATGAAGCGCTCGAGATGCTTTCCGACTGCGGTCCCGAGTTCGGCGGCGGCCTCTCGAATCACGGACCGATGTGCGCGGAGGCGATGTGCGCGATGGGCCGGCGCGATCGCGTGCTCGCATGGACCGAGAATTATCGCAAGCAACTGAACCCGCGCATCGCGGAACGCGAGAAAATCACGAACGCAAATTGGCGTGAAGCGCTCGGACGTTTCAAGCGCGCCGGCGACTGGTCCGCGTTCTTCACCAACGAACTAAAAGAACGGCCGTGGCATGAAGTCGTTCAGGATTGGGTCGAACGACTGTCGCCGGGATTGATCTCCGCCGCTGCGCACGGCGCGATTCGCACCGGACATGCGACCCGCTCGCTCGCAATTGAAGATACCGCGCAACGCCGCCGCGAACTAGCCGACGCGCTCGGCTACTGGGCCGCCGTTTACAACACGTTGCCCGGCGAGAAACGCGATCGCGGTTCCGCGATGCCGTCCGCCGCGATCGATCGCGTCGAAGTGATTCCGCACGGCGAGCGCGGCAGTGGCTTTGCCTCGCTCGACGCCGCGCTCAAGCAACTCGATCACTTCAAGCCGTTCGAGAACACGCTCTCGATGGTCGATACCGACGCCGACCCTTCGGCCTTCGTCTCCGATCTGACCGCCACCTTCGCGCGCGTCTTTCTCGCCAATGCGCACGACTTGCTGACCGCGATCGCATTCGTTCATGCGGTGACTGGTCCATCCGCGGTGCGCCCAATGCTTCCTTATCTGCGCGCCGACGCGGTCGCACCGGCGCTCGGATATGCATGGCAGGCGTCGGTCGCGCTCTACTCGACTTTCAGCATCGCCGCGCCACTCAAGATCGAGGAACCCTCCACTGCTATCTCCGACGACGAGCTAATCGATCGAGCGATCGCGACCGGTGACGAGCACGCGATCAAGTTTACAGAGGTGTGCCTGCGCGAAGATCGCCCGCATCGCGATCCCGCCTACCGCCCCGCCGCCCTCCACGCAATCAGATTGCTGAGCAACGGTTAGATTGCCGCGTTACTTGCGGCCGGAGTACACCGCGAAGATCAGATTCTTGTAGGCGCAATCGATCGAGCGAAACCCCGCCTCGCGCATCCATTCGAGCTGATCATCGAGCGTCGCCGACCGATCGAACTTCATCCGCTCGATTGCCGCCGCCAGATCCTGCTCGTCCACGCCGAGGTCGCGCGCCCGCGCGATCCATCGTTCGTGATTCAGCCGCTCGAGCTCCGGCGTCGCGCCGCGGAATTGCTCCGCGTTGACGAATACCCCGCCGTCGTTGAGCGCGTCGTGGATTCGTTTGAACAGCAAGCGCTTTTGCTCATCGGGCAGATGATGAATCGATAGCGCCGACACCACCGCATCGTATTTTCTGGTGATCGGCGCGATGCCGTAATCGCTCACCTCGAACTGAAACCGCTCGCCGCCAAGCTCGAAGCGCTCGCGCGCCCGCTCGAGCATCTCGTTCGAGATATCGACCATCGTGATGCGCGCCTTCGGAAAACTGTACGCGATAAACGCCGCGAGCATGCCGGTGCCCGCGCCCAGATCGAGCACTTCGATCTCATTCTCATGCGGAAACGGAATCAGATCGATCGCGGTGCGATAAAAATCGTCGAAGCCCGGCACCAGCTTGCGCCGGGTTCGATCGTAATCCTCCGCCGCCAGATCGAACGCGCGCTGAACCGAATTTGCCATTGGCCGATTCTGATGTCGCGACTGTCGAGAATCAACTGTGTTTGGGTGCGATGGCGAAGAAGTAGAAGAAAACGAGTAACCGCAGATTCTTAAGCTGTTTGCCGTCGCGCGCCGATTACCGCACCTGTCTGGGTAGGGCGGGCGTCCCTGCCCGCCTCTCGGTCTCTGCATGATAAGGACCGCTTCGCGGATCCGGAACCGGTACCGGCGTCGCTTTCGCGCCGCTGTCCGAGATCCTTCGACTCCGGCAGCCTTCGCTCAGGATGACGAACCGGGCACTCGCGAAAGAGGCGGGCAGGGACGCCCGCCCTACCCGTGCGGGGTCGCGGACCGAGGGACTTGAGACTGCGGCCAATCGGCGCGCAACTCCAAAGTTGATAAAGCGGCGAGCCTTGTAGTAGAGATCGTGAGGCTTGGATCGAAAATAATTCCCGGTCAGGATTTCGCTCAGGCGAAACCAATCGAGGTAGCAACGATGAAGAAACCAATCATTTCAGCCGACTCACACATCACCGAGCCGCCGGGCACGTACGTGGATCGTATCGACCACAAGTACAAGGACTCGGCGCCGCACATGATTCACGACGACAAGCTCGGCGACATCTTCCTGGTCAAGGATTTTCCGCGTCCGATCAATATCGCGCTCGCCGCCGCGGCCGGTATCGATTCGTCCAAGCTCAGGGCGACCGGCGGCATCTTTGAAGAGCTGCACAAGGGCGGATGGGATCCCAACGCGCGCATGGCCGATCAGGATCGCGACGGCGTCGCGGCCGAAGTGATCTATCCGACCGTCGGCATGATCCTCTGCAACCATCGCGACTTCGATTACAAGAAGGCCTGCTTCGACGCCTACAATCTATGGATCGCGGAGTACTGCGGCGCGCACCCCGATCGCCTCATCGGATGCGGCCAGACCGCGATGCGCTCCGTCGAGGAAGGAATCGAAGATCTCCGCAAGATCAAGGAACTTGGATTGAAGGGCGTCATGATGCCCGGCAACCCGCAGGTCGAGGATTACGACAGCCCGATCTATGCGCCCTTCTACGAGGCCGCGATCGATCTCGAACTGCCGCTCAGCTTCCACATCCTGACCAGCAGCACCGACAACTTTCAGACTCGCGGCCCCAAGCTGAACAGCTTCCTGTCGATCATCCGCGGATGCCAGGACATCATCGGCACTTTCGTTCTGGGCGGCGTGTTCGAGCGCCATCCCAAGCTGAAGGTCGTCTGCGTCGAGGCCGACGCCGGCTGGGTTCCTCATTATATGTACCGGATGGATCACGCCTACGATCGCCATCGCTACTGGCTGCCCGCGGGCACGCTCACCAAGATGCCGAGCGAGTACTTCCGCGAGAATGTGTACACCACGTTCCAGGATGACTACGTCGCGTTCCAGGTGAAGGATCTCTGCAACATCCATCGCCTGATGTGGGCGAACGATTTCCCGCATAGCGATTCGACCTGGCCGTGGTCGCAGGAAATCCTCGCCAAGCAGACGCTCGGCATGACTGAGGACGAGAAAAATTTCGTCCTGCACGACAACGTCGCGGAGT
Source organism: Candidatus Binatus sp. (assembly GCF_030646925.1). Classification (NCBI taxonomy): domain Bacteria; phylum Candidatus Binatota; class Binatia (SeqCode); order Binatales (SeqCode); family Binataceae (SeqCode); genus Binatus (SeqCode); species Binatus sp. (SeqCode). The sequence continues at coordinate 26,343 of NZ_JAUSKL010000080.1, forward strand.
TGTACCACCTGAGCATCTAGTTTCGAGTTCGTTTCGGCACGGCGCCGGCGCGATCCGCGATCGCGCCGGCGCACGTTTTTTTGTGCGACGGATTTCGCATCTCGGCGGCGACTGCTGATGCTCCGACATATTCGAGAGCGGATCCTTCCTTTGCCTGCCTCGCCCGCTTGGTTGCGGGAGAGGTCGGCAGCGGCGAATAGCCGATGCCGGGTGAGGGTGCAATCGGCGCGTGAACGAAAGCCGGAAAAACGATCCGGGATTCTTCGCTTCGCTCTGAATGACAAAAGAGAGTCGCTGATCTCGCTTTTTTGCCTGCTAACGCGTGTAGGTGGTTCGCGACGTTCGATCGAGATCCCTCGACTCCAGCAGCCTTCCCTCGGGATGACGGAAAAGAGAACTTGCTGGGGATGACGGAGTTCGAGAAACCTTCGCTTCGAGATGACGGAGTCGCGCTTGGTTCGTCCTGCCATTTGAATGCTTGAAGATACTTCCATGCCGATTGCGCACGCACTATCGTTCTTCGATGTGGCATCGGCGCCGACATTGATCGAATCGTTCGCTATCGTCGCTGCGATCGTCGCGCTGGCGATTACGATTCCCGCGCACATCAGACCTACGCGACTTCACCGCCGCGCACTCAAGGAGAATGCCGCATGAAGACCAAGGCGCCGAAATGGATCGTCGTCCTGCTATGGATCCTGGCAGCGATGGATATCGTCACCGGCGTCGAGATGTTCTTTTTCCCGTCGTCGTGGTTTTTCAAGCTGGTGCCGGGCGTGCCCGACACCGGCCCCTTCAACGCGCATCTGGTGATGGATGGCGGCACGTTCTTTCTCGCGGTCGGCGTCGGTCTCGCCGCGGCCGCCTACGATCCGTATCGCAACACGATCGCGATCGTCGTCGCCGCGGTGGCCGGCGTGATGCATTCGATCCTGCATATCTGGTCGCATGCTGAGGGCTTGCTTTCGGATAAGCATCTGCCGACCGAACTTTTCGGCATCCTCGCTCCGGCGATTTTGTTGATCGCGATAGCAGTGATTCTTTATCGCGGGCCCGCGGCCCACCAACTCGCCGCTGCGCGCGCCGCGTGACTCAGGAGATCAATCGTGCGTATCGAACCGCTTGAAGAAAATCAGTTCCACTGGATGCTCAAGCCGCTCGTCTGGATAATGAAGCGCCGGATGCACAAGGTATTGAACCCCTTCCGCGCGTGGGCGTATCGACCCGGCCTCACCGTCGCGATGACCATCTTCACGCAATCGGTCGAGGCATCGAAGGTGACGGACCCGCAACTGAAGCGGCTCGTCTGTCTGCGTTCGGCGCAAATGATCGGCTGCGTGTTCTGAATCGACATCAATGCTGCCGGTGGCAGCGCGACTGGAATCAGCGACGAAAAAATCGCCGCGGTCGGCGACTACGTCGAGAATCCGCTCTTCACGCCGGCTGAGCGCGCGGCGCTGCGCTACACGGAGGAAATGACGCTCGGCTCGGTGGACGTTCCCGATCAGGTGTTCGAGGAACTGAAGCGCCACTTCAATACAAAGGAGATCGTCGATTTGACGGCGACCGTCGCGATGGAAAATATGCGGGCGCGGTTCAATCGCGCGCTGCAAGTCGAAAGCGACGGCTTCTGCGACCTGCGGGCTCATCGCGCGGCCCGCGCGACCTCGTCTGGCGCCGCACGCGGGGTGAATTTCCCGCGTCGGTCGATTCGAGGACGGGCCGCTTGCTTCAATCGCCGATTGCGATTCCGCCCGGCGTTCGAAGCTCCGTCAGATCGGCGACGCTCGACGGACCAACTATCACGGCGACCGGCGCGACGTTGCCGCTGCTGCTCTGCTTGTAGACCGTGATACTTCCGCAGTTGAGCGCGCCGCAACTCGGGCCTCCAGAACCATTCGCGACGTAGATGCGGCCGCCCGCGATCGCAATCGCATACGGACTGGCAATCATGGTCTTGTCGCCCTGAATGGTTGCGAGCGGCGCGACGAAGCCGCTGCTGCCGGCCGCGTACTTCGTGACGCTGTCAAAATTGACTGTGTAGATGTTCGCCGCGGCGTCGAGCGCAATACCCCTTGCCGTAAGTGGATGTTCCGCATCGCCGACGATCTTCGCGATCGGCGGAACGTCACCGCTGCTGCCCGCCGCGTACACCCGGATGTCGCGATTGTTAGCGACGTAGATGTTGCCCTTGGCATCCACCGCCACGCCCGTCGGCTCCAATTGTCCGAACCCGAGGATGGTGTTCAGCAAGGGGTGACCCGCGGCCGCTGAGTACTCGGTGATGCTTCCGCAAAGCGCCGGGAACACGCAGGGGCCGATGCTCGCCGTGTAGATGTTGCCGGCGGCATCGAGCGCGATGCCAAATTTATTCTCGCCGTCATCGATCGATGCGATCGGCGGCACGTTGCCGCTGGCGCCCGCCGCATACGCCTCGATGCTGCTGAACAGCGGCGTGCGGTTCTGCGCGTAGATATTGCCCGAGCCGTCGAGCGCGATGCCGATTGGACCCAGGTTGGAGCCGACGGAGAGTTGCGTAGCGTCGCCCTCGATCACGGCGGACGGCGCCACATTGCCGCTGCTGCCGACCGGGTACTCCGTCACCCTGCCCGCGTCAAAGTTCCTGACGTAGATCGTGCGCGGCAGAAAAGCCCAAGTGTAATCCGTACGCATCCGATCGCCCGTGGCTACCGTCCCGCAAATCAGCGCGCCGGCCACGGTGACACCGTTGCCTGCCGAACAGTTTCCCATGTCCGCCAGCACGGTTCCTTTTACCGTGGCCGCGTTGCCGAACCTCGCGTTGCCGCCGACGTTCCAAATCAGTTCATCGGCGGTGATGCCGCCCTTCAGTAAGATGCGTGCGCCGTTGCCGAGGCTTAAATCGCCGGCGACATTGATCGCTCCATAAGCGTCCTCGAGACCATCGATAACTATTCGCGCTCCGTTCCCAGCCGTTATCGACGGTAGCTTGATGACGTTGAAGCCCGGCGCCAGAGCGATCGTCGCACTGCCACCGTGCGGAAGGTTGATCGGCTGGAGATTTTGGGTCGGGTTGAGTGCGCCAAGTTCTGACGCCGCGGACGCCGCGTCGCCAACCGCCGCGCTCAATTCATTCAACAGCGGATTCTGCCCGCCGTTATCCAACCCAGCGCGGCAGGAACTGGCGTGGCCGATTGTGATCGAGCCGCCACCGCTGACGCATTGTCCCTGCGTGCGGCTGCCGTTCCCAACAGTTATCGCCCGCGCCGAGGCCGCGCCGGCAATCACGCTGGCGCCGGTGCCGCTCCCGTTACCCAGCCGGACGGTAGTTCCACCTATCAGCCCGGTTGCTCCGGGACTTATGCTCGCGGCGTTGCCGATTCGAACGCCGCCGTCGGTCGCCAGCACGGCGAAATGGCGTGCCGCGCCGAGGCCGCCTGCGTGCGCGGATAATGCGGTACCCGCAACTGCCCAGGTCAGTCCCGCCACGATCGAGGCATAGCCCCGCAGTTTCATATTCTGTGCTCCCTGGTCTGTTTGGCCGCGCGATTCGGATGTCGTGGGCCGGGTACTGCAAGAAGAACGCATTCCGGACTGTAGGCAGTGGGCTGGTATTCCGCAAGGCACTTGGATTCGCCGGCGGGTTTGATTGCGATCGCTTTTGGCGTGGACGACGGTGAAGCGATGGATCACGGAGATTCGCGATTTTATTGGCTCGCCGCAGCCTGATAATATCCGCCTGAGCTAAGGTAGGAACGGCCGTGGGCATCGATGCTCACGGCTGCATCTTCGCGGCGCGGTGCGCGCCAGACCGGGAAGTTGAAAGGCAATTCCAAGTTGAAGGAACAGCGTGCATCGCGCACGAATCTCCGCATTTCGACGATCGCGCGGCAAGCCCGCCTGCGAGCGCCGATGCGCGCGATCGCGCGCGCCGCGATGCTCACGATGATCGCACTCGCGATGCTCAATTCAGGATGCTCGCGCGGAGCCCCGGATCAGGGCTTCGGCGGCGGGGCCGAGGTCGTGCCCGTGCTGGCCGCCAAGGTCGTGCAGAAAAATGTCGCCGAATCGATTCGTGCGATCGGCCGCGTCGAGGCCTTCTCGACCGTTGATATCAAGGCGCAGATCAACGGCCAGGTCACGCAGGTTCATTTCCACGAGGGTCAGGACGTGAAGAAGGGCGACTTGCTTTTCACGATCGATCCGCGCCCGTTCGAAGCCGCGCTGCATCAGGCCGAAGCGAATCTCGCCCGGGATCGCGCGCAATTCAAGCAGGCCGACGCCAACGAAAAACGCTACGCTTACCTGGTCAAGCAGGGTGTCGGCTCGCCGCAGCAATACGATCAGGCGCAGGCCGCGGCCGCCTCGCTCGCCGCGACGCTCCAAGCCGACGAAGCGACGGTGCAAACCGCGAAGTTGAATCTCGGCTACACCGCGATTCGCTCGCCGATCGATGGCCGCACCGGCAACTTGCTCGTCCACGCCGGCAATATCGTGAAGCCGGACGCCGACACGCCGATGGTCGTGATCAATCAGGTGCATCCGGTGTACGTGACGTTCTCGATTCCCGAGCAAAAGCTCGCGCAGGTGCGCGAGGTCATGACGACGCACAAACTGCCGGTCGAAGTTTCGTTTCCGAACGTGCAGCAAACCGAAACCGGCGAGATGAGCTTCGTCGATAATTCCGTCGATGCGAAAACCGGCACGATTGCGCTCAAAGGCCTCTTCGCCAACACCGACGGACGGCTCTGGCCCGGCGAGTTCGTCAACGCGACGCTGATCGTCGCCGAACGCGCCAACGCGATCCTGGTTCCGTCGCAGGCCGTGCAAACCGGCCAGCAGGGATCGTATGTTTTCGTGGTGGCGCCAGGCATGAAAGTTGAGTCGCGCAAGATCGTCATCGGCGCCTCGATCGACGGACAGACCGTCGTGACCGGCGGGCTCAAGGCCGGCGAAACCGTCGTCACCGACGGCCAGTTGCGCCTCATCCCCGGCTCCAAGGTCACCATCAAGAGCGGCCTCACCGACCACGAGGTCGCGTCATGAATATCGCCGAGACCTTTATTCGACGACCCGTGATGACGACGCTGTTGTCGATGGCGATCCTGCTGTTCGGCGTGATGGCGTATCGCTACCTGCCGGTGAATGATCTGCCCAACGTCGATTTCCCGACGATCGTCGTCAACGCGGGCCTGCCCGGCGCGAGTCCCGAGACGATGGCGTCATCCGTCGCGACGCCGCTCGAAAAACAGTTCTCGACGATCGCCGGCCTCGACTCGATGACCTCGACCAATATCCAGGGCTCGACCAGCATCACGCTGCAATTCAACCTGACGCGCAATATCGATGCAGCCGCGCAGGACGTGCAGGCAAATATCGCCGCCGCGCAATCGCAGTTGCCGCACGGGATGCCGAGTCCGCCGTCATACAAGAAGTCGAATCCCGCCGACTCGCCGATTCTCTTCCTCTCGCTCGGCTCGCACACGATGCCGATGTCGCAAGTCGATGAGTATGCCGAAACCTACCTCGCCGAGCGCATCTCGATGGTCAGCGGCGTCGCGCAGGTGCAGGTGTACGGCTCGGCGAAGTACGCGGTGCGCATCCAGGTCGATCCGAAGGCGCTGGCGACGCGCGGAATCGGGATCGACGAAGTTGCGAACGCAGTCGCCAACGCCAACGTCGATATGCCGACCGGCACGCTCTACGGCGCGCATCAATCGTTCACGGTCGAAGCCAAGGGCCAGCTCACTTCGGCGGCGGCCTATCGCCCGCTGATCGTCGCGTATCAGAACGGCTCGCCGGTGCGGCTCGAAGACGTCGGCCGCGTGCTCGACAGCGTGCAGAATGACAAGAACGCCGGATGGTCGAACGGCGAGCCGTCGGTGGTGCTCGCGGTCCAGCGCCAGCCCGGCACTAACACGGTCGAAGTCGTGGACAGCGTGCGGCGGCTGCTGCCCGCGTTCCGCGCCGAGGCGCCGCCCGCGCTCCACATCGAAGTGCTGGGCGATCGCAGCGAGACGATTCGCGCCTCGGTCAACGACGTGCAGTACACCCTGCTGCTCACGATTGGCTTGGTCGTGATGGTCATCTTCATCTTCCTGCGCAATCTCTCCGCCACCATCATCCCGAGCCTCGCGCTGCCGATGTCGATCGTCGGCACCTTCGCCGTGATGTGGATGCTCGGCTACTCGCTCGACAATCTGTCGCTGATGGCGATCACGCTGGCGGTCGGCTTCGTCGTTGACGACGCGATCGTGATGCTCGAGAACATCGTGCGCCACATGGAGATGGGGAAGGACGTGCTGCGGGCGTCGCTCGATGGCGCCCAGGAAATCGGCTTCACGATTCTTTCGATGACATGCTCGCTCGCCGCGGTATTCATCCCGGTGCTGTTCATGGGCGGCATTCTGGGCCGCCTGCTGCACGAGTTCGCAGTCACGATCGGCGCGGCGATTCTGGTTTCGGGCTTCGTCTCGCTAACGCTGACTCCGATGCTCTGTTCGCGATTCCTGAAACCGCCGGGCAGCGAGCGCCACGGCCATCTGTTCATCGTGACGGAACGTTATTTCGATCGGCTGCTCGACGCCTATCAGCGCAGTCTCGGGTGGGTGATGCGTCATCGCCGCGGCACGATGTACTTTTCCGGCGGGGTGCTGGCCGCGACGATATATCTTTTCTATGCGGTGCCGAAGGGCTTCCTGCCTTCCCAAGATCAGGCCCAGCTTTCGATCTTCACACTCGCGGCGCAGGGAATTTCGTTCGACGCGATGGTCAAGCATCAGCAGGCCGTGGCGAGCCTGATCAAGGATGACCCGAATGTACGCAGCTACTTCGTGAGCGTCGGATCGAATGGACCGGGCGGCAGCACCAATTCCGGAATCATCTTTTTGCATCTGAAGCCGCGCTCGGAGCGCAAGCTGAGCGTCGATGAACTGATCACTAAATGGCGGCCGCTGCTGAACGGGGTGCCCGGGATGCGCGCCTTTCTGCAGAACCCGCCCGCGATTCGGATCGGCGCGCAATTCACCCGCAGCATGTATCAGATGACGCTGCAAAGTCCGGATACCAGCACGCTCTACAAGTACGCGCCGATACTCGAGGCCAAGTTGCGCGAGGTCCCCGATTTGCGCGGGGTGAACAGCGACCTGCAACTGCAAAATCCGCAAGTCACGATCGATATCGATCGCGACAAGGCGCACTCACTCGGCATCTCGGCCCAATCGATCGAGGACGCGCTTTACTATGCGTATGGCTCGCGCCAGATCTCGACGATTCACGCGCCCAACAATCAGTACTGGGTCGTGATGGAAGTCGCGCCCGAGTACCAGAACGAACCCTCGACGCTGTCGCTGCTCTACGTGCGATCATCGAAGGACACGATGGTGCCGCTCGACACGATCGTGAAGTTCACGCGCTCGCTCGGCCCGTTGCAGATCAATCACTCGGGGCAATTGCCGTCGGCGACGATTTCGTTCGACGTCGCACCGGGCGTGTCGCTCGGCAAAGCGCTCGGCGAAGTTCACCAGATCGCCGCCGCAACACTGCCCGATACGATCACGACCAACTTCCAGGGCACCGCGCAGGCCTTCGAGTCGTCGCTAACGGGCCTCGGGATGCTGCTGGTGATGACCATCCTCGTCATCTACCTGGTGTTGGGCGTGCTCTACGAAAGCTTCATCCATCCGATCACGATTCTGTCGGGCTTGCCGGCGGCGGGACTCGGCGCGCTCTTGACGCTCTGGGCCTTCGGCATGGAACTCGACCTGTTCGCTTTCGTCGGCGTAATCATGCTGGTCGGCCTGGTCAAGAAAAACGCCATCATGATGATCGACTTCGCGCTCGACGCGCAGCGCACCGAAGGCAAGTCGCCGGCCGAAGCGATCTTCGAGGGATGCATCATCCGCTTCCGGCCGATCATGATGACCACGATGGCGGCGCTGATCGGCACGCTGCCGATCGCGATCGGACTCGGCGCGGGCGGAGAGTCGCGGCGTCCGCTCGGCGTCGCAGTCGTCGGAGGGCTGTTCTTTTCGCAGTTCCTGACGCTCTACATCACGCCGGTTTTCTATACCTACATGGAATCATTCGAGGAGCGGTTTCATGCGTGGCGCGCCCGCCGCCGCGGTATCGCAGAGGCCGAAGCCGCTCCCGCGATTCCCGCCGCCGATCCGGAGCGCACCCGCCGCCTCGCGTCATGATGACGGACGCCATGCGGCCACCGAATTCGCTGCTCTTTACCTCGCCCGTTATTTTACGGGAGAGGAGGCCGAGTCGCGCCAGCGACGAGGTAGGTGAGGGTGCCGGATCGCGCGCTAACGCACTTTCGATCGATCGTTTTCGATGTCAAGCACCCGTGCGATTACTTCGACTACAGCATCCGCGCCGTTCATCACCTCGGAGTTCCAGAAGCGCATGACCCTGAAACTCAGGTTCTCGAGGCGCCTGGTCCGCGCCTCGTCGTAGCGCCTGAGCTGGTCCAGATGCTGTTCGCCGTCGAGCTCGACTATCAGCCGCGCTTTGATGCAGCAAAAATCAACAATGTACTCGTCGATCGGCACTTGCCTTCGAAATTTCCAGTTGTCGAGATCTCGATTTCGGAGGATCGACCAGAGTCGCTTCTCCGCGTCGGTAGCCTCGCGACGCATCCTGCGCGAGCGGGCGAGAGCTTTGCTCGAAGTCAGTCGCGGTGGGACGAGGTCGGGCATGGATGAAGAATTGCACAATATGCTGGCAGTGGTGAACTATCAGGCGATCCAGCACCCTCACCTGCCTCGTCGCGTTCCGCGACTTCGGCCCCCTCTCCCGTGAAAATAACGGGAGAGGTAGAAGAAGCGCCTTCTCAGCGTGTCGCTTACATCTCTCCCCAGCGTCATAGGGCGAGGTATCGCAAGGGCGGCTCCTCGATATATCGGCGCCATCTCTCTTAAAAACAATGCGACCGTGCGTTACTCCAAACCGTAAAATCTGAGCGCGTTGTGATGCAGGATATTTTCGCGCGCGCTTTCCGTGAGCACGCCGAGCGCCCGCTTCACCTCGCCGACCACGCCCGGATAGATGCAGTCGAAATGCGGATAGTCGGAGCCCCACAGCACGTTGCGCTCGAAGCCA
>NZ_JAUSKL010000081.1 GCF_030646925.1 Candidatus Binatus sp.
ACGCTCCGCCGCGCATGGGACGTCGTCGGACTATTCTCAGTGTTCTTCCTCTCAATCCTGCCATCGACCGAGGGTTTTCAACGAATTTCAGCCTTCGGTATCTATAACCACGAATGCACCTTTTTGCTGCGTCGAGCGTTAATCGCATCGCTCTGCTGGTACTACGGGATAGGTCATTCTTTGCTGCGAACGGGATTGGAAGCGCTCCACAGTTGTGAGCCCGACGCGACACACTGCGACACACGGCGACCAATAACGCCTCGGCCGCCGAACTTTCGGATCACTTTCGGATCGCTGCTGCAATTCTCCGATCCGAAAGTCCTGATTCTCTAACGAAATGAAGCAATTTTTCGCCACCCGCTTTCAACCCGCTCGCGACCGCGCCAAAACTTTCGGATCACTTTCGGATCGCCTCCGATTCGAAAGTTTCAGATCCGGTCTTCCGCTAGGATTTGGCGGTTTTCGGATCAGTTTTGATGATCTCTGGGTCCGTTGACCTGCGAATATCGAGTATAGCGACCGGCCAATCGGAAGGAGCACCTATGCCGCCTTCCAAGCGACGTTTTTCGCGCCCGCCGAAGACCCAAAAGCCGGCACCTTCCAACTCCGCTATCAATTCACTGAAGTGAAAGGCAACTTGCACGCGATCTCCTGCCTCGAAATCGCTCAGGAGATCGCCCAGGTCTTGGGCCTCTTGAAGGAAGTGCGCCAGAAGTTGAGTCTCTTGCGGCGTTTTCGGTTCAGGATGATCGAACTGGAATGCGAGTGAACCGTCAACTATCCCAATGACTTCTCGGCCAGTGTTGATACGGACCATGTGCTGCGGAATATTTTCTTTCACCCGCCGGATCTTGACGGCAGGTGGCCACTTTTGTTCGGTAAGCGCGGTGCGTACCCAAGCCTCGTGGTTGGTTTTGAGCTTCCTCAGTATCTCGATGTTGTAGGTCTCCGATTGGTCATCGACCATTTTGTGATGCACTGCGCATAGAAGGACAAGGTTTCCAACCTCATCAATCTTATCTGGCGGATAGGTCGGATCATGACGCGGGCCCTCCGTCTTTCCCGAAATAATGTGGCACTCCTGGCCGACGATCGCTTGCGCATCCTTCGGAGTGGAGCTGATCACCAATTCGAGCCTGCACACAGCGCAACGGGTGCCTGAGGCGCCCCAGAGAATTTTCCGCGTTTTATCACTGATAGGCACAGATCTAGTTTTTTTCTAACGGTCTGCGGAGTTTGCGGCCGGATGCCACTCCCTGTCAATTGACAGAAACGCCGGATCGCCACGGGCACGAGAAACTCGCGGATGCTGCTTACGCGGAATATTATCAACCAAAAGTTTTGAGGAATGGTTAAGCGCTTGAAGACGCGGCTCTATTGGGGCGTCTTGGCGAGGACGAAAGGCAAAACTTGAGGTCGTCGGGAAGCCTCCTGGACTCAATCCCGGGCTCGAACCTCGCGTTTGCAAGCCGGCTGGTGTCGGTGCGAGTGTGAACCAGGATTCAAAATAGAGATTCCGGCGCAAAGGTGCGCAAAATCCTTCAACGCGTCCTCCGCTCCGAGGTAGCATCCGTAACGTAAGCATATTTACAAGATGATACAAAAGATCGGGCGGGCCAGCTTGACCAAGGAGGCACGGGGCTGATGGCATCCAACTATGCGTCCATTCGCGCGGACAACGAGCACGAATATGGCGCGGGTATCGATAGGTGGGGCCCAGGGGTGCTGGCAGATCGCTACGCGGATCGCACCCATTTCATTTTCGAGCTACTGCAAAATGCGGAGGACTCGCTGGCTCGTCGGCCCGCCGAATGGCGAGGACCGCGCGCAGTGACCCTCAGCCTGTCAGGCGCCGAGCTTCGTGTTGCTCATTGCGGCCAGCCTTTCGACGCGAGGGACGTTCGTAACATCTGCGGCATCGCAGAGAGCGGAAAAGGCCTGACCGATATTGGCCGCTTCGGCATCGGATTTAAATCTGTATACGCCGTGACGGACCGCCCCGAGGTTCATTCCGGCGCGGAAGATTTCGCGATCGAGAGCTTCGTTTGGCCCACGCTCGCGCCGCAGATTGGGCACCGACCCGATGAGACGACTTTCATCCTCCCGCTTCGGAGCAAGGATGCCACAGTTCACTCCGAGATTGCCCAAGGTCTGGAGCGGCTGGGTCAACGCACATTGCTCTTCCTGCGCCAGATTGAGGAGATCACTTGGAGTGTGCAGGGCGGTCGCTCGGGTCAGTATCTGCGCGGCAAGCCGGAACAGGTCGGCGAGAATGTTCGCAGGGTAGTTATCATCGGTGAGGAGCAGAGCAAGCCTGATGTGGAGGAAACCTGGTTGGTTTTCTCGCGCGAGGCGAAGACTGACGATGGGAGAATCGCTGGCCACGTGGAGATAGCGTTTTCGGTCACGCAGGTCGGCGAGCGTGGTCAGTGGCGGATCCAACCAATCAACGATTCTCCACTCGTTGTCTTCTTCCCAACCGTCCTGCCGACGCACCTAGGTTTTCTCGTGCAGGGCCCCTACCGCACGACGCCAAGTCGCGACAACGTCCCTGGCCAAGATTCTTGGAACCAGCATCTTTTCCGGGAGGCTGCATCTCTCTTGGTGTACGCGCTTTGTTGGCTGCGAGACCAGGATCTCCTTGACGCCGCCGCGCTTCGAATTCTGCCGCTCGCCCGCGCCAAGTTCCCCGAGGGCAGCATGTTTGCGCCGCTCTTCGAGGCAGTTCGTAAAGCACTGGCAACCGAGCTACTATTACCCCGTTTCGACGGCGGCTACATACCCGCCGCCAAGGCGAAGCTCGCGCGCACGCAGGAGCTACGCGAACTCTTTGGTCCGAACCAGCTCGGACGCCTGTTCGGTGCCGAGAAAGAAATTGCCTGGCTCAGCGGCGATATCACGCAGGCCCGTACACCCGAACTGCATGACTACCTCACGAGCGAACTCGGCATCGCCGAGGTCACGCCGGAGACGATCCTGCCGAAACTCGACAAGGCATTTCTCGAAGACCAGCCCGACGAATGGATTCTCAAGCTGTACCAGTTTCTAAACGGGCAGCCTTCCCTACGACGCCGTGTAGGCGACATCCCGATCGTTCGACTGGCGGACCGCCGGCATGTGACCGCACGCACCAACGGACAACCGCAGGCCTTTCTGCCAGGCGCGAGCGAAACCGGCTTTCCGACTGTGCACCATGCTGTGTGCGCCACAGACGAAGCCCGCGAGTTCCTTCTGTCGCTCGGGCTGACCGAACCCGATCTTGTGGACGATGTCGTCTGGAACGTCCTGCCCAAGTACCACGCCAACGGCCTAGACGGCGGTACCACCGACTACAAAGCGGATATCCGCCGCATTCTGGCGGCATTCACCACAGACTCGAAGGCCCAACGCGAGAAGCTGCGTGATGCGCTGCGTGAAACCGCCTTCGTCAGAGCAGTGGATGCAGGCGATGGACCTAAACAGATGGCAAAACCGGGCGATGTGTACCTCGCCACAGAGCGCCTCAAGGAGCTCTTTGCGGGAGTGGCTGGTGTCCTCCTCGTGGATGACGCCCAAGAGTGCCTACGCGGCGAGGAGGTCCGCGATCTCTTGGAGGCATGCGGTGCAACGCGACACCCGCAACCAGTCTCGGTCGCGGCGCAGTTCACGTGGCAGGAGTGCCAAGAGATGCGCCGCCAGGGTGGCTGCCAGGATTGCACCTACCAATATCCGATCGAGGATTTCACGCTCCGCGGGCTCGACCAACTGCTCATGGTCCTGCCCGCTATGGGCTCTGAGCAGATCAATAGGAAGGCCACTTTGCTCTGGGAGGCGTTGCAAGATGTTGAGGATAGACGTGGGACGGGCGCTTTCTCAGGTAGTTATAAGTGGTTCTACCATCATCAGCGAAATTACGCTTTCGACGCCGCCTTCGTGCGGCAACTGAACCAGACCGCTTGGGTGCCGGCTCCCAGCGGCGAATTACAGCGGCCGGAATTGGTCGTTTTCGGTAGCCTCGGTTGGAAACCGAACCCGTTCATCGAGTCGAAGATACGCTTCAAGCCTCCCGTAATCGATACTCTTGCTAAGGAAGCAGGCATCGAGCCGGGCGTGCTCGATCTCCTGAAAAAACTCGGCGTCACCACCGAGGCAGAACTGCGATCCCGCCTTCAAGTCTATGATCAGCCTGAGACGCAGAGCGCCGAAGGACCCAGCAACGTCGAACCAGCCATTGATAAACCTCTTGGTAAAACGCTTGAGCCGGCGTCATCAGTTCCTGATCCGTCAAGTCCCGAGCTGCACGGTGCTAGCGTCGGAATGGAAAGCGGCGACGGGCGAGAAAGCGCTGGTAGTGAGGCGAGAGACGGTCTCGGCAGGGAGACGCGCGCCGATGCCCACTCGAGTGGGCCTACGTCGGGCGGTCGCAGCGATTCGCCCAAGCACACGTCCGAAAGCGCGGGAGGTCGGACATTCATTTCCTACGTCGGCGTGCGCCCGGAAGAGGAAGATCCGGATCCCGAGGGGCTGGATCACCAAGCCCGGATGGCGCTGGAGGAAAAGGCGATCGCGTTCATCCTCTCGAGTGAGCCTCGGTTGCAACGGACGCCGCCTTTCAACGAGGGATACGACCTATTCGAATATGGTGACGACGGCGAGCGTGCTCGATGGATCGAAGTAAAGGCAATGAGCAGCAGCCTGCACGACCATCCCGTTGGGCTTTCGCGCCCCCAGTTCGAGTGTGCCCGCGAGCACGGAGAGGCGTACTGGCTTTATGTTGTCGAGCACGCAGGCGATGAGGGCAGTCGGCGCATCGTGCGTATCCAAGATCCGGCGGGCAAGGCGCGAACCTTCACTTTTGACCACGGCTGGCTCGATGTTGCCAACGTATATGGCGCGACTGAATCAGATGCTGAGCAAAAACATTAAGTTCAATTCACTATATACATCGTCTGAACGAGATCTCAGTATGGAAGCCGCGCGTCAACCCACCAAGAGAACGAAGTATGCAAGACCATGTGTTTTTCGACTTCCGTCCAGGAGTCACTTGGCTGTACCCGATTTGGAACGCGCTTAATGCAACTACCAGCAAGACTCTACGAGAGGCGCGCTCTAAGTGTGATTTGACCGCGCTTGGCGATCATGCCATCGCGGTCGCCACGAAGCTCGCGATTCTCCAAAGAGTCGTCGGTAGGTTCAACCCGGATTACGAGAAGCTTCTCAAACTGGTGGCCGACGACGCCGAGCGGGTGCGCAGCGAGCGGATGTTGTGCGAGCAGCTGGACTACAACCTGTTGTTCCGCTGGTTCCTGGACCTGAACTGGGACGAGCCGGGCTTCGACCACTCGACCTTTAGCCGCAATCGGGCGCGCTTGCTGGAGCACGACGTAGCGGGCGAGTTTTTCCGCACCGTGGTGGCGGCGGCGCGCGAGCTGAAGCTGACCAGCGACGAGCACTATACGGTGGATGGCACGCTGATCGAGTCGTGGGCGTCGCTCAAGAGCTTTCGTCCCAAAGGCGAGCAGCCAGGCGATCGGACGCCGCCCGATGATCCGGGCAATCCGAGCGTGGACTTCCACGGCGAGCGGCGCCACAACGCGACCCACCAGTCGACGACTGATCCCGCAGCGA
>NZ_JAUSKL010000082.1 GCF_030646925.1 Candidatus Binatus sp.
CCGGAGTCCCGAAATTCCTTACGCTAAAGCTCGACGGACCACCATTGCCGGATATCAATGAGTGTCTGTGCACATGTACCCAGGCGCCGGGTCCGAATGGAAGCATCTCCTGCACGGTGGCAAAAGATACGACCCCTTAGGACGCTCGTGGCGTATCGAATCGCGTGACAACCATTGTCGTGAAAGCGCACCGACAGAGCGGCCAGCGGAGAATATCTCCGCGAAATCCTCGACAAGAATGGCGATCATGTGCGTTTGACCGAAAAAGCCCGTTTACTTGTTAGGGTATTTCTGAGAATTCCCTAGAAATCGTAACAGGGATTTAAATTGATCCGATCAGCGAATTAAATGCATCCAGTTGTAGCAAAACCCCAAGCCCGAGACCGCCAAACCATCGCGATTGAGCGATCGTTTCGCAAGCCTACCCAAGGTGCGAGCTAACCTGGGTCTACAGGGCCGGCTCGTGGAGTGACTGGCTAAACTGAAGCTCGCGATGGCGGTGAGAGATCAGGATCGAGTGATGCGCTCGATCGGTTTCGCCCCGCGCACGATACTTTCCCTGCTGCTGTGCGAATCGCTGCTGATCGGATTGCTGGGCGGCATTCGACCAAGGTGCGGAAAGGAAGTTCCCTACGATAAGGTGCATAGTATTTGAAGAGATTTTTCTTGATATTCTCCGAACGAATCGACGGGTAGAAGTGCTTGAAGTCGAGACTGCAGAGATATGGGCTTTGATATGAGAGCGGTCTGGTCCTCCAGAAGGATGCCTTCAGGTACTTTGGCAGGTAGGCAGGGTGCACGGAGTGGGACCGCCGCGACGTGTCGATAGGTGAATCATTCCGGTTAGTACGAGCGCACCGAGCAGCAGCTTCAATGTGTCGACGATATAGAGGCCAGCTATCTTCAAAACTTCTGGTACAATTCGCCTTGCCAATGAGTATACGAGGAAGGGGTCGCCGAACTGTTTTTAACAGATCTGCGACGCGCCGGAGTCCTGTACAAACGGTAGCCGTAGACCCATGGCGGCATCAGGCCATCCAAATTAGGCCCAATAACATTTGCCACGGCAATCCAGGCAATCTGATCGCGAACTGCCAGCTCGAAAAACTGGCGCATGCGCGTATTTCCGTCTTTCGGTTTTTTGGGGATTGGCAGGAGGCGCAGCGCCGATGTCTTATATTCCCCAGAGAGAAAGTCGTGACGAAGGCGGTTCAGCTCTTCAACGAGCGACAGCTCGAACTCGGCAAATTCTAATTCGTCGCAAACATCATGAAGACCGTGCTTGTATTTCTTTGCCTTACGGAACGGGGAGAAAAGGTTGTCCCAGTCGGCGACTCTACCGCTCGTCGATTGCATTGCCGACCTTCAGACTGCTCCCGAGATGGCGCTCATCACCCGAGACGATTTATCACACGTCTCCAAGTTCAAGCAACGAAGGGTCCACCGCCGTTAACTCGAGAGCAAGAGGATATCAACAAGCCGGCGAAACTCGGAACGCTAAGCCGCGGCGAATGCTTCGCCGACGTCTGAATGAATTTAGACAGAATCAAGCGAGAGGATGAAGAAGGATATGCGCGGCTCCTCTTCCTTCTCAATCAATCGAGCGTTGAGAGTATGCACGGCCTTTGAACCTCGCTCTTCCCTCTGAGCTACCGATGCAAATCGTTAGCGTCGCCAAGGCAGGTGACAATCGTGCTTCGCGTTCATCGCGCATGTCGGGTTGCCGGGGAGTAAGATCGCCACGTTCCGCATAACCTTCGATAATCGCGGGTCAGCATGTGCCTCCCGCGTAATTTAATGAGGCGCCGTGCGCTCGAACCTAAGATTTTGTACTCGCTTCCAATATCCGCTCATCAGGAAACCGGAGACTTTTCCTTGCGGGTCGCGAGTGAAGCGAACGCGCCTGTCGCCACCGATAAACAAGTCGCTCGTCACAGGCGCGAGAGGTTGTCCGGCCAGCTTCAGAGCGCGCAGCAGGAGACCATTTCCCTCGACGGCCAAATAGTACGGGATGTCAAGCTCTCTGCTTGAATACTCACCCTCGAAATCACGCAGCTCTGCCGCGCTAGGATGGTATTCAGGAACTCGCCACCTTCGTGCGGAGCGGGCTGGCGCGCGCCGACTAGCTCAAAGCCAAAGCGCGATGCCATCGGGGAGCAAAACCCCGAACCACTGGCCGTTGGCTATAGTCTTACGGGCGGGAGAACTCCGTAGCGCCGATTCGTAGTCGGATCAATTTTGGCAGCCATCTCCCGAGCCGATGCCAACCACCGGCGGTACGCCCGAACCATCGCCGGACTCATCGGATCTATCAGTGGTGGATCGCCTTTGAGCCTGCCCTCCATCCATTCGACCCAGGCGCCCTCGGCTGACGTAATTTCGTTGGCCTGAGGATCGGGCGGTGTCAAAACCGAACCCACCCAGGCGTAGGCGCTGCGCATTCGGTGCGGCAGACTCGGCCCGACATGATCGGCGCCGCGCGCCACATGGTACTCGTGCGAGATATCGAGATCCCACAATACCCGGTGGAGAAACTCTGCGCCGTCGTGAAGGTTGAATACATCCTCGTCGCCAGCTTCGATATAGATCGCAAGACCGCTGGCGCGGATCGCGTCGGCGTTGGCAATCGCAAGATTGGCGGGATTATTGGCCTTGAAGAGCGCCGCGTCGCGATTCGAACCGACAAGCTGATCGGCGCTGGCATCGCCGCCCGACTTCAGGACCAGCGGGTAGAAGAAGTGGTTGCGCGCGGTGACGTCATTAAGCTGCAGCGCGGGATCAAGAGCCGGCTCGAGCGCGGCCACGGCCGCAAATCTATCGGGGTTCCGGAACGCAATTCTCAAACTGCCGTGGCCGCCCATCGACGTGCCCGAAATGACTGTCGAATTGCGATCGCCCCGAACGTTGTAGGTGCGGCGCAGATGCGCGATGAAATCCTGCGCGATAAAACTCTCCCAGCGGATTCTGCCGCCCGGGTGATCCAGATAAAAGCCCAACGGGCTGATGCCGGCCGAGGCGAGCACCAGCGGCGGCATCGCCCCACTTGCCCACAGTTCGTCGTAAATCGGCTTCGAATCGACAAGGTTCTGATGGCTCCCGCCGCCGCCATGCAAAACCAGGCACAGTGGCACCGGGCCACCTTGGTCGTAACCCGGCGGCAAAATGGCTGCATACGGCACTCCCTCCGGCGCGAAATCAACCGGCAGCTTTGATCTCTCAACGCGTGAGTTTGCCATGCTCCGACGATGCTCAGGATCAGAAGCCGTCGTCAAGGCTGAAGGCCTTGGTTTCCGGGTTCACTTGCAATTGTGACGTTACTTTCTCTGAACTCCCCAGTTGGGTTCATTCAAATGCAGAACGATCTGCAACCCACCGACTTGCGCGACTTCGGGTCCCAGGACCGCCAATCTCGGAAGTTGAATGTTCTTCGATTCAACTGCATCACGCTCAATAGTGGCCTTTGCTCGCCCCTGCGGATGCTTCCGTGCCTTCGTCGCGGCGACCTCTCAAATCATAGATATAGACGACCGAACGGAGCGCTGCCATTGGTACATATTGGTTAAATAGTACCGGACCGTCGCGGCGGTGAAACGCCGGTATTTCGCGCACTCGTGCGCGGAGATGCGAAACGAGTTTCAGGTGTGCGCAAAGCGCACCGGGTGGACGGCGGGCGGAGAGAATCCAGGCCACATCCGCCGCGAAGCCAGCAATTGATGATTCTCCGGTACGCTTTGAATGCGCGGAAGCCGCGCACACGCGCGGATTTCGCGCACATCTGCGGAGAATGCCCTACGTCGAGGACTGACTGGCGGATGACGCAGTCTGCTGCGAACTGCTCTCCGCAACGAATCCCTGATCACTAGCAGGTTGCGGAAAAAGTGTTTTTAACCCCTGACAACATTGATCCAAGACGCACTCTCGCAATCGTAGTAATGCTTACTCTTCGCCGAAATCGTCTTTCGCCGGGTTTTTCCGCAACCTGCTAGGGAAAATACAGGGTATTTCTCAGATTTTGGGCCTAGATAGGACCGTCCAACCGAAAAAAGACCGCGTATATGCGATGCAATTTCTGAGAATTCCGTAGAAATCTTAACAGGGATGTTAATTGATCGGATCAAGGAATTAAATGTCCCTGTTCCCCTTCCGAACAGGGAATTTGATCGTTTTTATCCCCTCTGCCTTTTTCAAAGGAAAAGGGCAAGCCACCGAGATAAAAAGGATTGAATCTTGATCCACAGCCTGAGAAGACCTTCGTCTCGCTCGACTTTTGCCTCACCACTGAATTGTCGTTGATCGTAAGGCGTCCGTTCTGCTGGGTGGGTGCAGTGGGCATATACCTCAAGGCGAACTGACACTTGCCTTCGGCGGGAACGCTGGCACCAGCACGGCAGGGTGCTTGAGGCGGCATCCACGGTGAATGATCCGGTGACGGTCCCGGCTATCGATCCAAGATCGGTGCGTCTTGCCGGCGGTCGCCAAGAAATTTCATTGAGGCGCAGCCCTGGGTAGGGTATCGACTGTTCAGTGGGCCGCGTTGACCACCGCTTGCAGCGTGAACATGGTTTTGCTCGCTGCGCCCATGTTGATGTACCAGGTTTCCTTCTCGGTGGTATCTGGAGACGGCAGGAAGCAAGTTTCGGCCAGGCCGGATTGTACGTCGGTCGTGGTCTCGGCGATCTCAAAGAGGCGCTTGAACGGATAGATAGCGATCCGCGCGTCGGGGACCGGGCGATCGCGATAGGTCAGCCAGTTCGCGAAGCTTTTGTAGAGCTCGCCCTTGCGGCTGTATGCGTCATGAGCCAGCACCACCCATCCTTCGGCGTCGATATAAACGATGTGCTTTGAGTAGAGCTCCTCGGGGACGCGGCTGCGGCGCGGGGTGCCTTCGACAATGAACATGCGGCGCAACTGCCATCGTTCGGGGCAGACGCTAGCGTGCCCATCGGTCGGGCAAGGAGTGCCGGGAACATGTTCGACGTTGATCGCAGCGAGCATCGTTTTCTCGCCGAGAAATTTCCAGTCGTAATTCTCGTTCTTGGCGCTGAAGCCTTCGTAGTCGTCCGGGTAGAACTGCTCGACACCCTGCGAACTGCCGAGCGCGGCCTCATTCTGTCGGCGCAGCCTGCGCGAACCCGGCCTCCAAAACCATGCGTCGTCACCACGGTTCGGGTCAGCATAACGAAACCGAAGAAAAGCCTGGCCGCGAATCTCGGCAGGCGCGAGCACCGGATAGAGCGCGGTCATGAAGTAGCGCCCGGTGGATTTGAAATCGGGATCGAAGGGCAACGGCTCGATTTCCGTTCGCCCAACTTCGTTATACAGCAGATAGTGGCCGACCTCCTCGTACTCGACTTCGTGCTCTTTCTTGTCGCGTTCCTCGAAGCGTCCGTGACAGCCGAAGAAGCGCGCGTCGAGATCGTCGGTGTACATCGGCCGGAACGAGTTGTTCCACATGATCTTGACTGCAGCGTAGGGGTCATTGGGATCGACCAGCGGAAACGGCTGTCCCGCCACATAGCCGACGAGGCTCCGATGATCTGCCGAGAGCGTCACCTGCGCCGAGTATTTCTCGGTCGCTTCTTTATACGGCGGCGGCCAATCGATTCGTTCCGTCGGGACTATCTTCATCGTCATGCCGTGCTGGACGCGCCAATACACTCCCGGCGCGAGCAGGTCTTTCACTAACGGCGCATTATCGGCGGTGATGAAGTCGCCGGGCTTCACCTGCGCCGAGACTCGAATAGAGATCGCCAGGACTACGGTGACGATCGCTAGGAACGAAACGAATTTGATTTGCGGTTGGCTTCGCATCTCGAAGTTCACGAGATCATGGACGCGCTGAGGTCCCCGCTGTTCGGGCAGGCAAGAGTCAGCAGAGAAACTATCAGAGATCGCAGCGAGAACCCATTCTCGCCAAGAGTCAACTGTCGGCGGCGCCGGAATGGAGGTCGCGGCCGAGGCGCTCGCGGCCCAGCATGATCACGACCGCAGTTGAAACCATCACGATCGCAGCGACCCCCGCGAGCGCCGCCGAGTAGCCGAATTTCTCCGCGAGCAGCGCCTCGCCGAACGCGGCGTTGGATGCGAGCAGCACGCCCATCTGATACGCGAGGCCGGAGAACAGGCCGCGCACTTCGGGCGGTGATAGCTCGGTGAGATGCGCCGGGATGACGCCCCATGCGCCCTGCACCATGAACTGCATCAGAAAGGCGCCGGCGATCAGCATCGCGAGCGTGCCCGGATAGATCCAGAGCGGCACGACCAATCCGGCGCAGATCACCGCGAACGCCATCGTGCGGCGCCGTCCGAGCGCAGTGGGCGGCGCTGCTATGGCCCGGAGCTCGACCCGCTTTACGTCGACACCATCATTCGCTGCTGGCAGACGTTCACGCGCAGCAGCGCTCGACACGCTTCATCTGGCAAACAGTTTGCGGATATTGAGGCCGAAGAGGGGCAGGCAGCGGAGGATAGAGGGAATGGAGGATAAGGACGATCCGAATTACAGAGTAGGCTACCGTCGACCGCCACGACAGCACCAATTCAAGAAGGGACAGTCCGGTAATCCCAAGGGGCGGCCGAGGGGGTCAAAGGGCAGCAAGACCTTGCTCAGAAAAATCCTCGCACAGAAGGTAGCCGTGAACGAACAGGGCCAGCAACGAAGCATCTCCATGCTCGAAGTCGTCCTCAAGCAATGGATCAACAAGGCGGCTCGCGGAGACTACCGCTCGATACGATTGCTGCTCGAGAACATACCCGCGTTGGAGAAGCATCTGCCTGAATCCAGGAAAAAATCAGGCGGCATATCGGACAAAACCGCGGAGGCCATCATGAAAGCCCTGGTGGGAGATCCGTCAGAATTCAACTACAAATGAATCCAGTGAAGAGGTTCGTAGTGATCTGCAATCGCTCTTAGACTGAGGAGATCAGAAGCATGATTCCACAGGATCGGCTTGCGGCCCACAGGGCGACCGCTTGGTGCCAAAGCACGAAGGTCAAAGGCGATTCTGAGGACGGACGGAGGGATCGGGACTTCTTCGCACAGCGACGAGGCTCTGACAGTGAAATTAGCGAGTCGGTTGTGATTGAACTTCCGTTCGGAAGTTCAATTCGGTGGTGGAGGAACGAACAACGGTGAAGAAAAAAGACGGGAACGATGAGATAGGCTACGGCAAGCCGCC
>NZ_JAUSKL010000083.1 GCF_030646925.1 Candidatus Binatus sp.
GCAATCGACAGCGTGAAATGGTTCCCCGGATGGTCGCGCGATCGCATCCGCAATATGACCGAGACGCGTCCCGACTGGACGCTCTCGCGCCAGCGCGCGTGGGGCGTGCCGATTCCGGCGCTTAGATGCGCCGAATGCGACGAAGTCGCGCTCGATCTCGCGACCATGGATCGGGTGCAGAATATCTTCGCCGCCGAAGGCTCTGACGCGTGGTTCAGCCGGCCGGCGGCGGATTTCGCCGCGCCGAATCTCAAATGCGCGAAATGCGGCGGCGCGGCCTTCATCAAGGAAAACGACGTCCTCGACGTGTGGTTCGATTCCGGCGCGTCGCAGGCCGCAGTGCTGGCGGCGCGGCCCGAACTGACCTGGCCCGCCGACGCCTACCTCGAAGCGGTCGAGCAGGCGCGCGGATGGTTCGGCTCGTCGCTGGTGTGCGCCGTCGCCGATCGCGGTGTCGCGCCATTTCGCAACGTGATCAATCACGGCCTGACCGTCGATGAGCAAGGGCGCAAGATGGCGAAGTCTCTGGGCAACTCCGAGGACGCCGCCGACGCTGTGAACCGAATTGGCGCCGACGTCTTGCGGCTGGTGTACGCGTCGCTCGACTACACCACCGAAATCGCGCTCGGCCAGACGATTTACGGCGCGGTTTCCGAGTCGTATCGAAAAATTCGCAACACCTGCCGCTTCGTGCTCGGCAATCTCGCCGATTTCGATCCCGCGAGCGACAGTGTGCAGTTGAGTGAGATGCTCGAATTCGATCGCTTCATGCTCGACCGCACCGAGAAGCTCAAGGATGAAGTCTGGCGCGCCTACGACGTGTTCGATTTTCAGGCCGCGTATCACGCGATACTTAATTTCGTCGTGGTCGATCTCAGCTCGCTCTATATAGATGTCGCGCGCGACCGCCTCTATTGCGACGCCGCGAAATCGCTCAAGCGCCGCTCGGCGCAGACGACGCTATTCATCGTGCTCGACACGCTGCTACGGATGCTCGCGCCGCTGATTCCGTTCACTGCCGAGGAAATCTATGCGCATCTGCCGGGCGCTCGTCTCGACAGCGTGCATCTACTGACGATGCATCCGGCTGATCCAGCGCGGCGCGACGGCGACCTCGAATCGCGCTGGGCGCGGCTGCTGCAAATCCGCGACGAGGCGCTGAAACTGCTCGAGGCGATGCGCAAAGCTGGTGCGATCGGTGCTTCGCTCGAAGCGTCGGTCAGCATCGCGGTGGGCGAGGGTCTCGATATCGCAGCGAATCGCGACTTGCTGAAGGACCTGTTTATCGTGTCGAAAGTCGAAGCCCTCGACGACGCTAACGCTGCGTCGATTCGCCGCGAAGCGGCTGGGCGCGAGGACTTTTCGGTAAATGGCGATTTCGCGCGCGCGCCGACCCATCCAGCGATCACGATTGTCGGACGGCACGCGCCGGGCGTGAAGTGCGCGCGATGCTGGACCTATTTCGACGACGGCGGCGACCCCGAGTTGTGTCCGCGATGCCGCACCGTGGTGAGGGCGTAATCCGATGAGCCTCGAAGGCGCGATCGCAGAGTCGGATCAGTCGGCAGTGTCGGCAAACGTCGCGGTCGCAACCGCGCCGCCGCGCCGCTCGCCGATGCTGCTGCTCATTCTCGTCACGATTCCGGTGCTCGCGCTCGATCAGGCGAGCAAGTTGTTCGTCAAGGCGCACATGTCGCTCTACCAGACGATCCCGCTCATCAATCACTACGTGGATCTTACCTACACGCAAAATCCCGGCGCGGCATTCAGCATGTTCGCCGCGTACTCGCCGTGGTTCCGCGAGGCGTTTCTGTTTTCGATGTCGGCGGCCGCGATCGTCGTGCTGCTGGCGATGCTGATTCGCGCCGAGCGCATCTCGATCACCTCGATCGCGTTCGCGCTCATTCTGGCCGGCGCGGCCGGCAACCTGATCGATCGCTCCGTCCACGGCCAGGTGATCGATTTCATCCGCCTGCATTACTACGACTGGAGCTATCCGATCTTTAATGTCGCCGACAGCGCGATCTCGATTGGCGTCGTCATGATCGTGCTGGCGACTTTTTTCGCGCGCGACGATGAAAAGCTTCCAGCCGCGGACTGATCGCGCGGGTTTGACGCCAGCGCCTTGTCAAGTCTAGTTTCGCGAAGTAGCAGCGGCCCCCAAGCATCCAAGAGCACAGGCTGAAGCCTGTGCCACGCAGAGGAGCATTTCGATGAAAGCAATCAACACGGTCACGGGAACCATCAATCCGGAGCAACTCGGAACCACGCTGATGCACGAGCATCTGCTGATCGGATGGGCCGGATGGGAACTCGATTGCCAGGCGCCGAAGTTCGAACGCAAGGCCGCGCTCAAGAATTGCGTCGAGCGGCTGAAGGAATTGCGCGACCTCGGGCTGACTTCATTCGTCGATCCGTGCCCGATGGATATCGGCCGCGACGTCACTTTCATGGCGGAAGTGGCGTCGGCCTCTGGCATCAACATCATCTGCTCGACCGGCCTCTACAAGGAGGACCTCGGCAACACCGCATATTTCAAGCAGCGCACCGTTGACGATATCGCGGCGGTCTATGTCAGCGAGATCAACAAGGGCATCGCCGATACTGGAATCAAGGCGGGAATCATCAAGTGCGCGACCGGCAAGGGCATGATCACCACTTATGAAGAGAATTGCCTCCGCGCGGCCGCGCGGGCGCAGAAGATCACCGGCGTGCCAATCACGACGCATACCGAAGAAGGCACGATGGGCCGCGAGCAGCTCGACATTTTCGCGTCGGAAGGAGTGGACCTGAAACACGTGATCATTGGGCATAGCTGCGGATCGTCAGACTTGAGCTATCACGTGGCGATGCTTGATCGCGGCTGCGTCCTCGGCTTCGATCGCTTCGGCCTGGATTTCGCGCATCCCGACAAATTGCGCCTCGCGTCGCTGATCGGCTTGCTCGGCGTGGGCTACCAGAATCAGCTCGTGCTATCGCACGACACGGTCGCATGCTGGCTGGGACGCGGACTCGAGCTGCCGCCCGAAACCGCAAAGCTGATTAAGAATTGGACGCCGACGCACGTGTTCAAGAACATTGTGCCTGCGCTCAAGGAGGCCGGCGTCGGTGAAGCAAAAATCCGCGCGATGCTGGTCGAGAATCCGCGGCAGTATTTCAATTAGCGCGAACTGCGCGCGGGCAAATCGCTAACGAATCGATCGCGGCGCATCTACTTCGATGCGCCGTGATGCTCCGGCCTGTGATTCTTCGCCGGCTCGGATATCCCGGACTCGACATGCTCGCGCCATTTGTCGATCGCCTCGACGGTAAAGCGCCAGTCGCTGCCGACCCTGAAAGCCGGCAACTGATGCCTTCTCAGCATCCGGTAGATCGTCGATGGATGCACTCTCAGGTAGCTCGAAACTTCCTGAACCGTCAGAACCTTGCTCTTCATCTGGTCGAAACGTTCCATGAGAAAACCTCGCTCTTGGCGTTTCTCCCCTCGAAATTCCCTCCCTGTGTGGTTGGCCCGGGACCGGACGGCCCCGCACGACTAACTACTCTTCAAGCAAATCACACGCGTCGTATCCAGACAACGATCGTCCATTTCAGCCAAGCGGGCTCAGCATTTCGTCGATCGTAAGCCGCCGCGTGAGTGAATGCCCGAGCCGATCGAGCAGCACGAATTCGACCGCGCCCTCGACGCGTTTTTTGTCGAGTTTGAGCGCGCGCATGAAGTCGTCGGTCTGCCATCCGGCCGGCAATTCGGTCGGCAATCCGGCGCGCGCGATCAATCGCTCCAATCGCGAAGCCTCGTCGGCGGAGAAGCCGGCGTAACGCGATGATAGCCGCGCCGCCGCGACCATCCCGATCGCGACCGCCTCGCCGTGCAAGTATTTTCCGTAACCCGCACTTGCCTCGATCGCGTGGCCGATCGTGTGTCCGAAATTCAGCGTCTTGCGCAGCCCGCCCTCGTGTTCATCGGCGGAAACCACCGCGGCCTTGTGCGCGAGCGATCGCGCCACCATGTCTTCGAGTACGTTCGCGTCGCGCGCGAGAATCGAATCGAGCGTCCGCTCGAGATCGGCGATCATCGGCGCATCCATGATCGCGCCATACTTGATTACTTCGGCCAGACCTTCGAGCAATTCGCGCTCCGGCAGGGTCGCGAGCGTCGCCACGTCGGCGACAATCAGGCGCGGTTGGTAAAACGCGCCGATCAGATTCTTCGCGTGCCGATGATTGATGCCGGTCTTGCCGCCGAGCGACGAATCGACCTGTGCGACAACCGTTGTCGGCACCTGCACCAGCGGCACGCCGCGCAAAAATGTGGCCGCGGCAAATCCGCCGAGATCGCCGGCGACACCGCCGCCGAGCGCGAATATCGCTGCATTGCGATCGAGGTTCGCCGCCGTCATGCGATCGTAGAGCGTCTCGAGCGTCGCCGCGGATTTGCTCGCCTCGCCCGCCGGAAATGAAATCGTAGTCGGCGCAAAACCGCTCTTTCGGAGCGCGTCCGCGGCGCGCGCAGCGTAGAGGTTCTCGACGTTGGAATCGGTGATGATCGCGCACGGCCCCGCGCTCAGCCCCGCGTCCAGCGCCAGTTCGCCAAGGCGATCCAGAAGTCCTGCGCCGACGTGCGCGGAGTGCGACGATGCGCCGAGCGCGATTTCAATCGTGCGCATCGCTATGCCCGCGTCCCGCTCATCTGGACACCATGCCTCTTCGTGCCGCGCACGCCGAAAACTCCGCGAGCACCAGGTCCGCCGCCTGCTCGACGCTCAGTTCGGAACTGTCAATTTGCAGATCTGCGCGCGCGTACGCCTCGCGCCGTTCTTCCATCAATTCCTTGATTCGCTCGAGCGTCGATTTTCCGCGCTCCATCAACTTCGGCCGCACCGTTTTCGATCGAGCCACGCGAGCCGCGATGACCTCTGGCCGCGCCGTCAGGCAAATCACCACGCCGGCTCGCTTCAACGCTTCGCAATTCGCGCGATCCATCAGCGCGCCGCCGCCAGTCGAGATTACTTCGGGCCGAATGCCGTGGCAGTGAGGGCATCGCCGATGGATGTCGGCGAGCCGAGCTATCGCTTCGCGTTCGAGTGCTCGAAATTTTGCTTCGCCGTCATCGGAAAAAATTTGCGCGATCGGTTTGCCAGCGCGCGCGATTATTTCCGCGTCGCTATCGAGGAAATGCCAGCCGAGCCGACTTGCTACCAGCGGACCAACCGTGCTTTTTCCGCTCGCCATAAATCCGGTGAGGATGAGTTTCGGCGTCATCTGAGATCGCGTCGCGAGGCCGCGGCGATTCTTCCGCTTGAAATTTGCCGCTTAGTAATTGCGGACTTGCTCCTGGAAACCCTTCAGATTGCGAGCGATCTCGGTCAACGAATCACCGCCAAATTTATCCAGAAACGCCGCCGCGATCTCGAATGCAACGACCGCCTCCGCGATCACTGCGGCCGCCGGAATTGCGCACACGTCGGATCGCTCGATCGCGCCGACCGCTTCCGCCTTGGTCTTGATATCGACCGAACGCAGCGGCCGCATCAGCGTCGAAAGCGGCTTGAACGCAACTCTCACCCGGAGCGGCTCACCGGTACTCATCCCGCCTTCGGTGCCGCCCGAGTTGTTCGAATGACGCGTGAAGCGCCGCGCCTCGGCGTCGTAGCCGATTTCGTCATGCAGCGCGGAACCGCGAATTCTTCCCGCGGTAAAACCGAGGCCCAGCTCGACGCCCTTGGCCGCCTGCAAACTTAGCAGCGCGTGCGCGAGCCGTCCGTCGAGTTTGCGATCCCAATGCACGTGACTGCCGAGGCCGACCGGCAAGCCGCTCACGATCACCTCGACGATTCCGCCGAGCGTGTCGCCGGCTTTTTTGCATTCATCGATCTCGGCGATGATGTTTTTCTCCGCCTCCGCGTCAGCCACGCGCACCTGCGATTCCTCCGTGATGCGCCGCAATTCGTCGATACCGAGATTGGTGGGCGTGTCCGCATCGGTTGCGCCGATCGTCGCGACATAACCGAGCACGTCGATTCCGAATGGCGAGAGAATCTGCCGCACGAGGCCGCCGATTGCCACGCGCGCCGTGGTTTCCCGCGCCGACGCCCGTTCGAGCACGTCGCGGATATCGTCGAGGTTGTATTTCAGCACGCCCGCGAGATCGGCGTGGCCGGGACGCGCGCGCGTCACCGGCGTCGCCTCGCCGCGATCAGCCGGATCGATCGACATCCGCTTGACCCAGTTTTTGAAATCGCGATTCTCGATTATCAGCGTGATCGGACTGCCGAGCGACTTGCCGAAGCGGATTCCCGACACCGGGCGCGCTTCGTCCTTTTCAATCAGCATCCTGCCGCCGCGGCCATAGCCTTTCTGGCGGCGCGCGAGGTCGCGGTTGATCGTCGCGAGATTGATCGCGAAGCCGGCGGGTACTCCCTCGACTATCGTGACCAGTTCGGGGCCGTGCGATTCTCCAGCGGTGAGGAAACGAAGCATCTATTATCCTGGCCCGCGACTCGCTCGAGCCGGGGCAATTCGATTCAACCAGACTCGCGGCGCGCGTGAAAGCGGGGGCCTTTTCGCGATTCGATTTGGCAGCAGGTGGTGGCGCGCGCTCCGGCGGCCGCGCATTATTGCATTCGCCGATCCGGCGCGTGGCGCGCGGCAACTTGCGATGCAGGCAAACATTGTAATCGTCGGCACGGCGCGGGGATTCGATCAACTCACCTATGCGATTCCGCGCGAACTCGACGGCCGCATCCAGCCGGGCCATCTGGTGCTCGTGCCGCTGCGATCGCGCCGCCTGACCGGCATCGTCACCGGGCTCGGCGAGGAACTTTCGCGCGAGCCGCTGAAGCCGATCATCGAATTGCTCGAACCGCGCCCGCTCTTCGATCGCGCTCATCTCGAGCTGATGGAATTTCTTTCGTCGTACTACATGGTCTCGCTCGCCGAGGCCTATCGCAGCGTGATTCCCGCGCTCGCGAGGGTCGAATCACGCACCGCGTATCGCCTCGGCGCCGAACCGGATCCACTCGCTCGCGCAACCTTCACAATCGTCGAGCGTGCGATCGTCGAGGCCGTGTCCAAACGTCCGATGACGCCGCGCCAACTCGAAAAATTCGGCACCCGCAACGAAGTCCGCGCAGCGCTTGCTCGATTCATCGGCGACGGAACGCTTCAGCGCCGCGATAGCATGCAGGGGCGGCATCGCGACGCGTCCGACACGATTGCTCGCATCGCGCACGACGCGGATGTCACCGGCGTTCGCGGCCTCAGACAGCGCGCGGTGCTCGACGCGATCCAAAAGAATGGAGAATCGGGAAGGCGCGTCGAAGAGCTGAAACTCGAAATCGACGGCGCCGGCGCGATTCTGAAAAGCCTCGCGCGCCGCGGCCTGATCGAAATCGAGGCCGCACCTCCTGATGCGCACCAACTCGCCGCAACACCGGGATTCGATCTCACCGACGAGCAGCGAATCGCGCTCGACGCGATCATGCCGGCAATCGAAAAGCGCCGCTACGAGGCCTTTCTGCTCTGGGGCGTGACCGCGAGCGGCAAGACCGAAATTTATCTCAACCTCGCCGCACGCGCTCTCCTGGAAGGCCGCAGCGTTTTGTTCATGGTCCCTGAAATTGCGCTCGCCGACGAAATCGTTCGATCGTTTCGCGCGCGCTTCGGCTCGCTGGTCGGTATCGCACATAGCGCGCAGAACGTCTCCGAGCGATGGGCCAGTTGGATGGCGGCGCTCGGCGGCGAGGCACGAATCATGATCGGTCCGCGCTCGGTGATTTTCGCGCCAATTCACGACCTCGGCCTGATCGTCGTCGATGAAGAGCACGACGCGTCGTACAAAAATGAGGAAGGCATCCGCTATCACGCGCGCGATCTCGCCGTCGCCCTCGCGGGATTTTCGAAATGTCCAGTCGTGCTCGGTTCAGCGACGCCGTCGAGCGAATCGTTCGCCAACTCCCGGCGCGGACGATACCGCTTGCTTAGATTGTCGCGCCGCGTGAACGAGCGCGCACTGGCGCAGGTCGAAATTATCGATATGCGCCGCGAGATTGCCGAGGCTCGCAAAATCTCCGACGCGCAAATCGCCGCGGGCGCGCCTAAATCGATCAATGGCGCAGTTGCAGGTGGCTCTGTCGGAAAGAAGGAATCCGCATCGGAGACATTACCACTTTCATCCGCATTGATCGCCGCGCTGCGCGAGAACCTCGCGTCGGGCGGCCAGAGTATCGTCTTTCTGAATCGGCGCGGGTTCCACAATTTTCTGCAATGCCACATCTGCGGCAACGTGATTGCCTGCGCGAATTGCAGCGTCAGCATGACGTTTCATATGCGCGACCGCTCGCTCCGATGCCACTATTGCGGCAGTCACACAGCAGCGCCGGATACTTGTCCCGAATGCCGCGGCTACGGACTGAAGGGCCAGGGCTTCGGCACCGAACGCCTCGCCGAGACGCTCGCGCAGTTGATTCCCGATGCTCGTATCGAGCGGATGGATTCCGACACCAGCGGACTCAAGGGAGCGCGGGCGCGGATGCTGGCCGAGTTGCGCGCGCGCGAAATCGATATCCTCGTCGGCACTCAGATGATCACCAAGGGTTTCGATTTTCCCGGCGTCACGCTGGCCGCGGTGGTGCTCGCCGACATGGCGCTCAACATGCCGGATTTCCGATCTGCGGAGCGCACGTTTCAGTTGCTCACGCAGGTCGCCGGCCGCGCCGGCCGCGGTGAGCGCGCCGGCCGCGTGATTATCCAGACCTACGCGCCCAACCACTACAGCATCCGCGCGGCGAAGGACCAGGACTACGCGCGCTTCATCAAGCGCGAGTTGCAGTTGCGGCGCGATCTGATGTATCCGCCGTTTGCGAGACTCGCGATGGTGCGAATTGAAGGCGTCGATTCAGACCGCGTGCGCAAGCTCGCCGAGGCAGTCGCGAAATCGCTCGCGCGAGCGGCGACGCCCGACGGCATGCGCGTCCTCGGCCCGGCGCCCGCTCCGATCGAACGAATCAAGCAGCGCTACCGATGGCAAGTGATGATAAAATCGCGCGAACTGAAGCCGATGCGCGAGGCGCTCGCGTCGATGCGCGCGGAACTTGGCGATGCGGCTGAACGCGGCGAAATTTATCTCGCGATCGATATCGATCCAGTCAGAATGCTTTGACTCAAAAAAATCAGGATGCTTTGAATCAAAAAAACCAGATGAGCGAACAACATCCACATCATCCGATTAATTCCGCAATTCATCACGTGCCGCAGTCGCGCCATACGTTCGAAGCGAGGATGAAGGACGGCGCGATCATCCGCATTCGCCAGCACGGGAATCCCGCGGGTCCGCGACTGTTCCTGAGTCACGGCAACGGACTCGCGATCGACGGCTACTTTCCGTTCTGGGGGCCGCTGCGCGATAAGTACGAAGTGATCGCTTTCGACTTCCGCAATCACGGGCACAATCCGCTGCATACTGCCGAAGGGCACACCTGGCCCAATTTTATCGACGATCTCGACGCGGTCTTCGATGCGGTCAATCGCGAGCTTGGGGTAAAGCGCGCCGCCGGCCTGTTCCATTCGATGTCGGGCGTCGCGGCTGCGATGCACGCGTTCAAGTTCGGCCGTCGCTTCGACGCGTTGGTGCTCTACGATCCGCCGATTTATCCGCGCGAGGGGCATCCGGTTCGGTACCTGCAGCAGAACGACAAGGATTCGCTGTCGTCGCGCGCCGCGCGCCGGCCCGAGCGCTACAAAGATCCGCTCGATCTCGCAAAACAATTTGCGCGGCGCTTCAAGCGCTGGGTTCCGGGCGCGGACGAACTGATGGCGCGAGCGACGCTGCGCCACGATCGCGCGAGCGGCGACTGGATTCTTGCCTGTCCGCGCGAGTTCGAGGCGCAGATATTCGCGTTCAATGCCGATCCCGGATTGTGGCAGAAGATCGCTCGATGCCCGGTGCCGCTCAAGCTGGTCTGCGGCGATCCCGCGCTCGAAGACGTGATGCCGCCCGCGTTGATCGGCAAAGCGATCGCCGAAGAATCGGGCCTGCCGTACGAAGCGATCCCTGACACGACGCATTTTCTGCAAATCGAGCGGCCAGCCGAAAGTTTTCGCGCCGCCGAAACTTTTCTGGCCGAACACGGCCTCGCCGCCGACGGCGCCTGAAGATCCCTCCGCTACTTGCCGACGCGATTAAGCCAGTAGCCGGGGCGCCGCTTTAGATGCGCCACGGCCACGATTCGAATCTCCGCAGGTAACTCGATGAATACCGCTGAATAAGGGAAGCGCGACAGTG
Source organism: Candidatus Binatus sp. (assembly GCF_030646925.1). Taxonomy (NCBI): domain Bacteria; phylum Candidatus Binatota; class Binatia (SeqCode); order Binatales (SeqCode); family Binataceae (SeqCode); genus Binatus (SeqCode); species Binatus sp. (SeqCode). The sequence continues at coordinate 10,283 of NZ_JAUSKL010000083.1, forward strand.
GCGCGCGCCTAATGTTTAGATCAGGAGCGGCGTCGAGCAGTCTTGGAAACGATGCTGGCCGGGTTTCGATCAGCCGCAATACGGCTTCGAATTCGTTGAGGAAGTCCTCGGCCAGACCGGGGCGCTGCGACTCGTACCACGCCGCCGCTTCGCTAAGCTCTGCGACTGTCTCGGGCGCGAGCCGGACAGACTTCACTTGCGCGGCAGATGCTCGCTTACTTGGGCCCGGGCCGCTTCCCACGACAGTCCGCCGCTACCGGAGAGCGCCTCGCGTGCGCGACGCTCCACCTCTGCTATCCATTGCTCGTCGGAACGTTCATCGCCGGTCGTCGGGCGCGGCAGGCTGTCGAGCAACTCGCTTACCAGTTCGGCGCGCTCAGCATCCGGAAGCAGCAAGGCATCCCTCAGTACTTTTCTCGCGGATTCGGACATGGCTCTAGTCTAATCCGCTCGACGCTCATAACGGAAGCTGGGCCGAACGAATCGATGCCAGTCGGGAGTAACTTTCGGCGCCATCGAGCGTTTGATAGATTCAAGCTACACGGTTCATCCAGATGGCGCTGCTCAGAATCCGCAAATTTCCCGACGACGCACTCAAGACGCCCGCCGCTCCGGTCGCCGATATCAACGGCTCGACCGCCGCGTTGATCGACAGCATGGTGCAGACGATGTACGCCGCGCCGGGCGTAGGCCTGGCCGCGCCGCAGGTCGGCGAATCGCAGCGCATCATCGTGCTCGACACCGATCACGAAGATCCTGGCAAGCATCTGCTGAAGCTGATCAATCCGCGGGTGGTCGAAGCCGAAGGCAGCATCGTGTGGGAAGAGGGATGCCTCTCGGTGATCGATTACACCGCCGACGTCGAACGCGCCGCGCGAGTGCTGGTGCGCGCGTGGACGCCGGAACAGAAGGAAATCGAGCTCGAAGCCGACGAGTTGCTCGCGGTCGCGCTGCAGCATGAGATCGATCATCTCGACGGCAAGTTGTTCATCGATCGGATCAGCCGGATCAAGCGCGAACTCTACAAGCGCAAACTGAAAAAGCTCATCAAGGAGGGCAAGGCCGATAGCGAGCGCCCCTCCACCGTCCGGATTTAAGGCAGCAACGCCGCTCAGGATCGTCTTCATGGGCACGCCGAGTCTGGCGGCTCATATCCTGGAGCGCATGATCGCGGCGTCGCGTCCGCCTTCTGATGATGCGGCGTCGAATGCGCGCTTTCACGTCGTCGGCGTCATCACGCGGCCCGATCAACCGCGCGGACGCCGTCTTCAGATGGAGCCGAGCGAGGTCGGCGCAGTGGCGGCGCGGCACGCGATTCCGACGCTTAAGCCGGTGAAGATTCGCACGCCCGAGTTTCTCGCCGAGCTGATAGCATTCGAGCCCGACCTGCTCGTCGTCGCGGCGTACGGGAGAATTCTGCCGCAATCGATTCTCGACGTACCGAAGATCGCGCCGATCAACGTGCACGCGTCGTTGTTGCCGAAATATCGCGGCGCCGCGCCAATCGAAGCGGCGATTCTCGCCGGCGAGCATGAAACCGGCGTGACGATCATGCGGATAATCGAGCAAATGGATGCGGGCCCGACGTACCTGCATCGCAGGATTCCGATTGCGCCCGACGACACACAAGGCACGCTCAAGGAAAAACTGGCTGAGCTTGGCGCAGATGCGATACTCGAGGCGATCGCGTTGCTGATTCGCGGCGAGCTCAAAGAAACTCCGCAGGACGAAGCGGCGGCAACTTACACGTCGCAAATCGAAAAAGCCGACGCCGCGATTGATTGGAGCAAACCCGCGAGCGCGATCGAGCGGATGACGCGCGCGTACGATCCATGGCCGGTCGCGCGAACGACGCTCGGGGGCGAGGAAATTCTCATCTGGCGCGCGGCCGTCGAAAATGAAAGGTCGAGTAGCGAAGTGCCTGGCACGATCGTGAACCTGAAGCCGAGTCCGATCGTGCAATGCGGCGTCGGACGGCTCCGGCTGATCGAGGTGCAGGCGCCGGGACGCAAACGGATGCCGGCCGCGGATTTTTTTCGCGGCAAGCGCATCGGCGTTGGCGCGCGGCTGGGCGCATGAGCGCGAGGCTGGACAAATGAGCGAACGCCCTGCCAGTTCGATTCGACGCGCAAGTCCCGCGGCGCGCGCCGCCAACGAAGGAATCGCGTCGCGGCTCGCGGCGGTCGAGATTCTGCTTCGCGTCGACGAGCAAAACGGATATGCCGACGTGCTGCTCGGCGCGCGATTGCCGGAATTCAAGCTGAGCGATCGGCGGCTTATCACGCGGCTGGTGCTCGGCACGATCGCATGGCGCGCACGCATCGATTACGAACTCGCGCTGCTGACCGGCCGCCGGCTCGATGGGATTCAGCCGCCGGTGCTCGCGATCATGCGGATGGGCCTCTTCCAGTTGCGGTTTCTCGATCGCGTTCCGCAGCACGCGGTGGTCGATACCGCCGTCAGCCTCGCGAAGAGAATTCCGGAGGCGCGCAAGGCGTCAGGCTTCGTGAACGCCGTCATGCGCCGCGCGACTCGCGAGCAGCCCGCATTGCCGAATCGCGCGCGCGACGAAAATCGTTTTCTCGCGATCGCGTATTCGCATCCGCGGTGGATGGTCGAGCGCTTCGTCGCGTCATTCGGCGCTGCGGATGCCGAGCGCCTGATGGCCGCAAACAACGAAGCCGCGCCGAACGCGATTCGCCTGAATCTGAAGCGCGGCACGCGCGACGAAATAATCGCGCGGCTCATCGAAGAAGGATTCGAAATTGGCGACGGCGGCCGCGCGCCCGAAACGATCGTGCTCAATGGAGCGGCAAACTTCGAATCGAGCGCGTATCGTGATGGACTTTTTCACGCACAGTCGGAGGCGTCGCAGATGGTCGCGCGGATGCTCGCCCCGCCGATCGGCGCTACCGTCGTCGATTGTGCCGCGGCGCCGGGAGGAAAGAGTTCTCATCTCGCGGAGATGGTCGGCGAGCGCGGCCGGGTTATCGCGCTGGACCTTAATTTTGCCGGTCTCAAGAATGCGCGCGACGTCGCGAATCGATTGCGTCACGACAATATCAGCTTCGTGCGCGCCGACCTCGCGTCCGCGATTCCGCTGCCGCCGATGCGGTTCGATTACGTTCTGCTCGACGCTCCTTGCACCGGACTCGGCACGCTGCGGGAGCATCCGGAGATTCGCTGGCGCGTCGGTCCGCAGGATCCGGCTCGGATGGCGGCGATCCAGTTGCGGATGCTCGAGCACGCCTCCTCGATCGTGCGATCTGGCGGAGCGGTCGTCTATTCGGTTTGCAGTATCGCGCCCGAAGAAGGAATCGGCGTGATCGATTCGTTTTTACAGCATCATCGCGAGTTCGACATCGATCGTGAACTCGAGCATCGAGAGGAGTTTGAGGGCGTGCTCGATGCGCGCGGCTTGATGCAGACGCGTCCCGATATCGGCGGGCTGGACGGATTCTTCGCCGCGCGCCTGAAACGTCGATGACAACGGGAGCAGATTGCCGCAGTCATTCCGTGTCATCCCTAGCGAGCCTTGCGACGAGGGATCCCGGATCCGGGTTTCACCCTTCGGCTGCGCAGCCTTCGCCTCAGAATGACACGGAGTAGGTCGCACGGGATCACCGGGATGAAAAGGAATCGGCGATGGACTTAATCACGCAGCACAAGACGATGGCGCAGTACAACTCGCGCATGAATCACGGCATCTACGCACGCACTATTTCAATCATCAGACGCATCATCGCGGGCAGCTTACGGCGATGATGCATCAACTTGGCCGCGATCCGAGCGTAACCGATCTGCTCGCGATGTTCCGCACCGCTGTGTGAATGATAGCGCCTGCGGATTGAGTCAAGTTATCGGATCGAAGCAGTCGGACAAACGACAAGCTCGATGCGAGGCCTAATCCTCGTACTTGTCGTGGTGGCGGACCCACGCTTGCGGGAACGGCAGCCCGTCTTCGTCGCGTCCCTTGGGCACGAGGTCAAGCAAGTGATACGCGCCGTTCATCATGTCGAGGCCGCGCTGATAGCACGAATAGGTGTGGAACACGGCGCCGCCGTCGTCCTTATAGAAGGCGCTGATACCCGCGTTCTCGGTCATCGAAGTTTTCTCGCGGCGGTAATTGATTTCGATTTCGCCCTGCGCAATCTCTTCCGGCGAATGCGACACGTGATAGTCGAAATTGAAGTCGCTGCCGAATGACGACAGCCACGGGAACGTCCATCCCATCCGGCGCTTGAACGCTTCGATCTTGGCGAGCGGCGCGCGCGAAACGGCGACCAGGGTCACGTCGCGATGCGCCAGATGCACGACGATTCCGTTGTAGTTGTCGGCCCAGAACGAACAGTGCTTGCATCCCTCGGCCCAACTCGGGTCGAACATGAAATGATAGACGATAAGCTGGTGTGGCCGGCGAAGAGATCGGCTAGAGTCTGCTTGCCGTCCGGTCCATCGAAAACATAATCCTTTTCCACGCGCACCCACGGGAGATCGCGCCGCTGCCGATTCAATTCATCGCGGAGCTTGGTGAATTCCTTTTCCTTCGCGAGGAACTGCGTGCGCGCCTCGAGCCATTCGTCCCGCGAAACAATTTTTCCATTTTGCATGCCGGACCTCTTTCCCGAGCGGATTTGTTCGCCGATCGGTTTCGCTGATGGGTACCTGATTACTCAATTGTCAATCCGTCTTTCAAGGCATCGTGGAGAACCTTCAGAGTGGCGATAGGATGCATCCAGTGACTCGAGCGCCCGGCGGTTACACCGACAACACCGGCAGTTAGCGCGCATCGCCAGCGGCGCGTGGTTGCGCTAATGTCATCCCGCGTCAACGGTTCATCGAGAACCGTCGATGGGGGAGCCTGGTTTGCACGCGAGCGTACTTTCGAGCGCGTTGGTAGGAGTCGAAGCGGTCCCGGTCGAAGTGGAGGTCGACATCGGGGCGGGCACGCCGCCGCATCGGATGGTCGGACTCGCGGAGGGCGCGGTCAAGGAGTCGCTCGACCGGGTGAAATCGGCGATCAAAAATTCCGGCTTCGAATTTCCGACCCGCAAAATGACGATCAATTTCGCGCCGGCGGATACGCGCAAGGAGGGCTCAGCATTCGACTTGCCGCTCGCGCTGGGAATCCTCGCGGCCAGCAGCGCGCTCAAGGATCGAGCACGACTACGCCGTTACCTGGTGCTGGGCGAGTTGGCCCTCGACGGACGAATCAAGGGCATCCGCGGCGCGCTCGCGTCGGCATTGCTCGCGCGCGCCAGCAAGTTCGACGGAGTGATCCTGCCGCGCGAGAATGCCGGCGAGGCGTCGGTCGTGGGCGACACCGCGGTGCTCGGCGTCGAGTCGCTCCGCGAAGTCTTCGAGTTCTTCGCCGGCTTGCGGACGGTCGAGCCGACCTCGACCAGAATCGAAGACGTGTTCGGCGCGGCGAGCGTGTACGACGTCGACTTCAGCGAGGTCAAGGGCCAGGAGCAGGCCAAGCGCGCGCTCGAAGTCGCGGCGGCCGGCGGCCATAACGTGCTGATGATCGGGCCGCCCGGATCGGGCAAGACGATGCTCGCGAAACGGCTGCCCTCGATTCTGCCCGCGATGACCTTCGAGGAGGCGATCGAAACCACCAAGGTGCACAGCGTGATGGGGCTGCTCGACGGACGCGCGCTGATCTCGACGCGGCCGTTTCGCGCGCCGCATCATACGATCTCGGATGCCGGACTTATCGGCGGCGGCACAATCCCGCGGCCCGGCGAGGTCAGCCTCGCGCATCATGGGGTGTTGTTCCTCGACGAGTTGCCCGAGTTCCGCAAAAACGTGCTCGAGGTATTGCGCCAGCCGCTCGAAGACGCACGCATCACAATTTCCCGCGTGATGGGTACGCTGACGTTCCCGGCGAGCGTGATGCTGGTCGCCGCGATGAATCCGTGTCCCTGCGGATTTTACACCGACCCGCAGCATGAATGCTCGTGCGCGCCGATTGGAATCCAGCGCTATCGCTCGCGCATCTCGGGTCCGCTGCTCGATCGAATCGATATCCATATCGAAGTGCCCGCAGTCAAATATAAGGAACTGACGGGGCAAACCGCAGGCGAAGCTTCGCAATCGATTCGGGAGCGGGTGAATCGAGCGCGCGAAATTCAGCTCAAACGTTTCGCGGGGATGCCTTTTTTCTGCAACGCGCAAATGGGTTCGCGCGATTTGCACAAGCATTGCCAGATCGAGAGCGCGGGCGAGCGGCTGCTCGAGCTTGCGATCAATCGGCTCGGGCTGAGCGCGCGCGCCTACACGCGAATCCTCAAGGTGGCGCGCACAATCGCCGACCTCGACGATAGCGTCGCAATCGGGGCGCATCACGTGAGCGAGGCGATCCAGTATCGTTCGCTCGATCGCACCGCAATTTAGCCGGGAAACGGCCCGTTTTCGGGCCCTTGATTTGCTTTGCGCATTGGTATAGCTGATTCATCAAATAAGCTGAATTTATGACCATTTGGTTGGAAAGCTCCGTGATTGCGGGATTTCTCGAGGAGGGTCATCGATGGGCAGCGCAGCGAAAATGGCCGTTTTTGTGGTCATCGGCTCGGCACTAACGGTGGGGGCATTGATGATTGCCAGCTACCTTTCGAACGCCGCCGGCTAGCCGGATCTGTTCGGACAACTCTAAAGGGGGCGGCGGGCGTAAGCCGGGTTTTGCCGCTCGACCGAGTAACAACCCGCGCGCGATGTCGAGCGGACACCGAGATCCCTCGACTCCGGCAGCCTTCGCTCGGGATGACGGAAAGGGCAGGCCGCGGTTTGGAGATTACGTAAAATTTCCAGGCTCAACACCTTGTGTCATTCAGAGCCGAAGGCTGCGCAGGCGAAGAATCCCGGAAGATAACTGGCGCGGTAAGAGATCCGGGATTCTTCGCTGCGCTCAGAATCACAAAAGAGCGTAAAACCTCGGGACCGGCGGGGCGTTGCCGCTCATGCTAACAGGCCTTTGCCGGGGACGTGATTGATCTCGAGGCGGATGCCGTCCGGATCTTCGAACAGCACTGAGTAGTATCCCGGCGCCCACGATCCCTCTTCCGGCGGATGAACTATTTTCGCGTCGATGCTGCAGAGGTACTGGTACGCTTCATCGACGTGGGCGCGTTCGCGGGCGCGCAGGCATACGTGGTGCAGCCCGACGCGTCGTTGCTGAAATTTTTCGCCGCGATGAATATCGTCGGCCCGCACGATCCCAACCGCGGTCCTGCCGCCGACGCAATAGAGCGTGTCGTTGTTCCTGATGACTGGTTTCATCCCGAGATACGGCAGCAGCTTTTCGTAGAAGGGCAGGCACGCATCAAAGTTGCCCACTGTGAGCATCACATGCGCGACGCCGTTGATTTCCATTTTTTTCTCCTACTGCCGCAGCAGTGCGGACGAGGGGCTAATGCCCGTGCACCATCCGCGACGGCTCCGGCTGCGTGTGCCCGAGAATGGGATGAGGCCGATAGGGCATCTGCAGGGCTTTGACCTCGTCGGTGCTGAGCTTCACGTCCACGGCTGAGATCGCTTCCTTCAGATGATTGATTTTGGTCGCGCCGATGATTGGCGCGCTGACGCCGGGCGCCTGGAGAATCCATGCGCATGCGACCTGCGACGGCGTGACGCCGCGTTCCTTCGCGATGCTTTCGACGACGTCGAGCACTTCGAAATCGTTCTCGCGAAAATACATCCCCTTGGCGAATTCGTCGCTCTTGGCGCGCACGGTCGGACCGCTGCCGGCCTTGTCGCGATTGCCGGCCAGGAAGCCGCGCGCGAGCGGACTCCACGGGATCAGGCCGACGCCGCTATCGAGGCATAGCGGATTCATCTCGCGCTCTTCCTCGCGATAAACGAGGTTGTAGTGATTTTGCATCGAGATGAATCGATGCCATCCGTTTTCCTTCTGCAGATGCAGCGCCTTGGCAAACTGCCACGCCGCCATCGAGCTGGCGCCGAGATAACGCACCTTGCCCGCGCGGACGATTGAATCGAGCGCCTCGAGCGTTTCTTCGATCGGCGTCGCAAAATCCCATCGATGGATTTGATAGAGGTCGATGTAATCCATCTTGAGGCGGCGGAGAGAGGCGTCGACGGCTGCGAGAATGTGCTTGCGGCTGAGGCCTGCGCGATTTTGCCCGGGTCCCATCGGCCCGTTGACTTTGGTCGCGACCACCAGTTCGTCGCGCTTCCCCATCTCATTCAGCCAGCGGCCGGTGACCTCCTCGCTGACGCCGATCGAGTAAACGTCTGCGGTGTCGTAAAAATTGATGCCCGCTTCGATCGCGGCGGCGAAATGGTCGCGCGCGTCGTCCATCGTGAGCACCCAATCGCGCCATTTTTTATCGCCATAGCTCATGCATCCGAGGCAGATGCGCGAGACGGTCATGCCGGTTTTGCCGAGTTTGTCGTACTGCATGGTTGCTCCGATGCGGGTTTTTCAGCCGTTGCAACTTCGGTTGGAGTCGATCGCGGCTCATTGCAAAGTCCGGCGGTTAGCGGTCGTTGTCAAGGCCGTTTAGCGACGTTTCGCGGATGTTAAGATTTCTTGGCAGGCCCTATTTATCTAACGCGCGCCACGGAATAGGATGGCGCAGAAGTTGGACTGGCCGATTGGTCAGGCGAGGTTTTCGACGACCAGCCTGGTCGAAAGGGCGGGAACACCTGAGCTGTTTGATGCCGCGCGATAATTGCCACCGGAGGGAAGGTATGAGGGTCCTTTTTGTTCATCCGAGTCCGCTGATGTACAGCGAGATCTATCTCCGCCTGGAACCGCTCGGAATGGAACGCGTGGCGGCGGCGGTGCGAGCGGCGGGGCATGATGTCAGGATTATCGACCTGCAGATATTCAAGCATAGCGATCTGTTCGATGAGCTGAAGAACTTCCGGCCGCAGGCGATCGGGTTCTCGCTGAATTACCTCGCCAACGTGCCCGAGGTGATCGATCTCGCCAAGGACGTGAAGCAGTTGATGAAGGACTGCTTCGTGTTCACCGGCGGGCATAGCGGGTCGTTCGTCGCGGACGAGATTCTAGAGCACGCTGAAGGATCGATCGACGCGGTGATCCGCGGCGAAGGCGAGACGGCGACGCCGATGCTGCTCGACGCGATCGGCACCAACGCGATGGCGAAAGTGCCGGGCGTGGTGACGACGCAGGGCGCCGGTCCCACGCCGATCATGCTCGACAATCTCGACCAGTTTTTTCCGGCGCGCGACCTCGGACGGCGGCGCAACAAGTATTTCATCGGAGTGCTGGATCCCTGCGCGTCGATCGAGTTTACGCGCGGATGCCCGTGGGATTGCTCGTTTTGCAGCGCGTGGACTTTCTACGGCCGCAGCTATCGCAAATCGACGGCGGAGGCCGCGGCCGAAGACATGCTCTCGATCAAGGAGCCCAATGTTTTCATCGTCGATGACGTCGCGTTCATTCATCCTGAGCATGGGTTTGCGATCGGCAACGAGATCGAGAAACGCAAAATCAAGAAGCAGTACTACCTCGAGACGCGCGCGGACGTGCTGTGCCGCAATCCGGAAGTGTTCCGGTACTGGCGCAAGCTCGGGATGGAATACATGTTCCTCGGGCTCGAGGCGATCGACGAAGAGGGCCTGAAGCTGCATCGCAAGCGCTCGTCGATGGGCGTGAATTTCAAGGCGCTCGAAATCGCGCGCGAGATCGGGATCACCGTGGCGATCAATCTGATCGCGGACCCGTCGTGGGATGAGAAGCGCTTCGAGGTGATTCGCGAATGGGCGATGAGCATCCCGGAGATCGTGCATCTGACGGTCGCGACGCCGTATCCCGGCACCGAGTTGTGGTTCACCGAAGCGCGCAAGCTGACGACGCTCGACTACCGGCTGTTCGATATCCAGCATGCGGTGCTGCCGACCAAGCTGCCGCTCCTGCAATTCTACCAGGAGCTGGTGAAGACGCAGGACGTGCTGAATCGGAAGCATCTAGGGTTCGCGGCGCTTAGGCAGGTGGCGTCGATCGCGGGCAAGCTCGCGCTTCAAGGGCAGACCAACTTCATTAAGATGCTCTGGAAGTTCAACAGCGTGTACAACGCGGAGCGGCAAGTGGCCGAGCACGCGAAGGAAGTGAAGTACGCGATGCGTCCGCCGCCGATGCATGCGGAGGGGCGGCCGTCGGCGGAACAACTGTATATACACATGCCAAAGCCGGGGCGGCCGCAGGCGGAAACGCCGATCGTCGCGCCCGGCGGCGGCAGATAGTCGTCGCGAGGAGAGAGCGGAGCGGAACAATGCCTGAAACCCCTCACTGGTTTCAGGGCTTCCTGGGGCAGTAAGAAAAAGATGCGCGCTACGCGCTGTTAGAAAAGGGGTGATTTGAAGTTCAGAATTGAATTTGATCGCGAGACCGACGGGCGCTGGATCGCCGAAGTTCCTGAATTGCCTGGCGTACTTGCGTATGGTGAGACGCGAGCCGCGGCCCGCGAAGCAATCATCCTGCTTGCCGTCGAAGTGTTGGCGGAGCGGCAGACGCCGGTTCGGTAAGCCTAGCTCCGTCATCCTGAGCGAAGGCTGCCGGAGTCGAAGGATCTCTCTCTAAATACCTCGCCCGCTTTGTTGCGGGAGAGGTAGCCGAAGCGCGTTAGCGATGAGGCTGGTGAGGGTGCAGGCGACGCAAAGCCGATCAAAAGAGATCCGGGATCTTTCGACTACGCGGCCTTCGGCTCAGAATGACAAAGTGGTGAGGTTCGCTCATCGACGAAAAATTCACCAACTCTCAGAATGACCAAGTCGGGGCAGACCCCCTCTCGCGCACCGGATAACGACTACGCATCACCTGCCGGAGAATTTGGGGGGGCGTTTGGCGAGGAATGATGCGATGCCCTCGCGGCCGTCGGCGCTGGCCGACATCCTTGCGATGTAATCCGTCTCGAGCGCGAGTTGCGCCTCGAGCGTGTTCGTCGAGCTTTCGATTAACAGGCGCTTGACGCCTCCGTATGCGGCGGTCGGACCAGTGGCGAGCTGAGTTGCGAACTTCGACGCCTCGCTCATCAGGTCTGCATCGGGCACTACGCGCGTCACCAGTCCCATTTCGGCCGCTTCGCGCGCGCTCAGCACGCGATTGGTGATCGCGAGTTCGAGCGTGCGCCGATAGCCGATTATCCGCGGCAGAAAGTACGTCGAGGAGCCGTCGGGCGTGAGGCCGGCCCGCGTGTAGGCCATCGTGAATTTCGCCGACTCCGCCGCGTACACGAAATCGCACGAGCATGCGAGGCTGAAGCCGCCGCCGGCGGCGCTGCCATGCACCGCGACAACGACCGGCGCGTCCATCCGCGCGAAATGCGCGACCGCCTGATGCAGATGCAAGGTCACCTGCTCGATGTATCCGGGCAATTCTTCTGGCGGCTGCGCGGCGAAGCTCTTGAGGTCTCCGCCGGCGCAAAACATCCTGCCGGCGCCGCTAAGTAGTACCGCGCGCACCGCGCGATCGTTGGCGCATCGCCGCGCCGCGTGCCGAATCTCGGATGCGAGCTCGAGGTCGATTCCGTTGGCCGCGTCAGGCCGATTGAGAGTGATGTGCGCGACGTGATCGCGGAGATCGAAAATCAATTTTGAATATTCAGCCATTTTTTCGCCTCGATAGTCTTCGAACTGCGCGGGTTAGAGCGAGCGATACCAAGCGGCGATCGCGGCGCCGATTTCGGCGGGCGAATCTTCCTGGATGAAGTGGGTTCCTTTGACGGTCAGCTCGCGCTGATTGGGCCATCGGCGGCAAAACTCGCGTTGCGCGCCAATCAAGATCGCGCCGGGATCCGCATTGATAAACAATTTTGGTATCGGGCTTTTCGCAAGCCACTCGGAGTAGCCGCGCACGATCGCGGTGACGTCGGCCGGTTCGCCGTCGAGCGGAATCTCGCGCGGCCAGGTGAGCATCGGGCGGCGCGATTCGCCGGCGGTCACGAACGGCTTGCGATAGGCATCCATTTCCGCGTCGGTGAGTTTGCGCATCACGCTGCCCGGCAGAATGCGCTCGACGAAGATGTTCTTGTCGAGAATCATATTTTCACCGGCGGGACTGCGGAGCGCCTTGAAAATTTCAATCGCAGTCTTCGACCATTCGGACCATTCGAGCGGACGCACGATCGCTTCCATGTACGCGATTCCTATGACGGCGTCGGGATGCCTCGAGGCCCAATAGAAGCCGAGCGCAGAGCCCCAATCGTGCACCACCAGCGTCACGCGGTGATTGAGATTCAGCGCGTCGAAGAACGCATCGAGATGTTTCGCATGATCGACGAAGCGATAGCTGCCGGTGGCAGAAGGTCCGGACGCGCCCATCCCGATCAGGTCCGGCGCGATGCATCGCGCGAGCGGCGCTACATGCGGAATGATATTTCGCCAGAGATACGACGAAGTAGGATTGCCATGAAGAAACACGACCGGGTCACCGCTGCCGGTATCGACGCAGGAAATCGAGGTGCCAAGCAGATCGATTTTTTTGCGCGGATGCGGATCCGCGGCGGAGATTTGCGCGTCGCTCATGATTTTCTCCTGAATGATCGAGATTGATACGACCTCGCATCGAGCGGTGCAAGCCGACGTTTGCGCTGGCGCGCGCGGCGGGCGCAGAATCGCGAAATCGGAATCGAAAAATCGCGCGAGGCGACTTAAGATGGCTCAGGAACGCAAGCGAAAATTCTGGGGCTGGGGCTTCGAAGACCAGGGCCCGAACGCGGAACAGCAAAGGCATATCGCGGAGCGGATGGCGAAGCGCTTCGACTTAGGTCCCCTCGAAATTTTGCCGGCGCCGAAGGAAAGCGAGTTGAATCTGCGCGAGCCGCGCGTGCAACCGCCCGCGGCGCTCGAGGCAATCTGCACGAGCAGCACGCACGAGCGCGCGAATCATTCGTATGGCAAGGATTTTCGCGACCTGGTGCGCGCGTATCGGCGCGAGTATCCGAATCCGTTCGACGTGGTCGCGTTTCCGCGCGACGAGAAGGAACTGGTGCGCGTGCTCGAATGGTGCGACGGCGCGAATCTCGCGGCGGTGCCGTACGGCGGCGGGTCGAGCGTGGTCGGCGGAGTCGAGCCGCCGTCCAGCGGCAATTTCAAGGGCGCGGTTTCGATCGATTTGAAGCATCTCGGGAACGTGCTCGAGGTCGATAAAATTTCGCGCGCGGCAAGAATCCAGGCGGGCGTGTATGGCCCCGCGCTCGACGCGCAGTTGAAGCCGCACGGCTACACGATTCGGCATTTTCCGCAGTCGTTCGAATTCTCGACGCTGGGCGGATGGATCGCGACGCGATCGGGCGGGCATTTCGCGACGCTCTACACGCATATCGATGACTTCGTCGAGTCGCTGCGCGTCGTCACGCCGACGGGAATCGTCGAATCGCGGCGATTGCCCGGTTCGGGCGCCGGTCCGAGTCCCGATCGAATGTTCATCGGCTCGGAGGGAATTTTAGGAATCATCACGGAAGCGTGGATGCGCGTGCAAGATCGTCCGACGTATCGCGCGGGTGCGTCGGTGCCGTTTCCGGATTTGCTCAAAGCCGCCGAGGCGGTGCGGCAGATCTCGCAAGCCGGACTCTATCCGGCGAATTGCCGCGTGCTCGACGAGGGCGAGGCTTTCAACTCCGGCGCCGGCAATGGCAACGAAGCGGTGCTGGTGCTCGCATTCGAGTCAGCGGACCATCCGCTGGAACCGTGGATGAAGCGCGCGCTCGAATGCTGCGCCGATCATGGCGGCAAGGTGCCGACCGAGGCGACGAAGACGCGGACTGACGCCGAGGCGACACACGAAGGATCGGCGGGTGCGTGGCGCAATTCGTTTCTCAACGCGCCGTACCTGATGGACACGGTCGCTGCGATGGGGATGGTGAGCAATACGTTCGAGACTTCGATCACGTGGGACCGCTTCCCGGAATTTCATCGCCAGATGATCGAGACCGCGACCGACGCGATCAAACGAGTGTGCGGCAAAGGCTCGGTGACGTGCCGCTTTACGCACGTTTATCCCGACGGGCCAGCGCCGTACTACACAGTGCTGGCGCCGGGCAAGCGCGGCTCGCAGATCGAGCAGTGGGATGAAATCAAGGCGGCAGTTTCGGATCGATTGATCGCGCTGGGCGGCACGATCACGCATCATCACGCGGTCGGGCGCTATCATCGGCCGTGGTACGATCGTCAACGGCCAGAGGGGTTTGCGAATGCGCTCAGGGCGGCGAAGCGGGCGCTCGATCCGCGCGGAATTCTGAATGCGGGCGTGCTTATCGATCCGTGAAGGGGAGCGTCGTCGAGCCGTTCGGATTTCCGAACGGCCCGACGACACCCTCACCTGCACCTTTATCTTGGAGCGATTCGGCCCTTCGGCCCGAAGTCGGCTTCGCGTCGCGTTCCGCGACTTCGGCGTTCGATGTAATAGATATTCGCGCTCAGTCGTTGAGGTCGAGTTGTTTGCGCGCGGCCTCGCTCATCAGGTGCGGCGTCCACGGCGGATCCCAGACGATCTCGACGGCGGCATCTTCGACGCCCGGGATGCCGAGCAGCTTGTCCTGGATGTCCTGCGTGATCATTGTGCTCATCTGGCAGCCGGGTGCGGTGAGCGTCATAATCACGTTGATGTTTCGATTTTCGATCGTGACGCCGTAGATCAGGCCGAGGTCCACGAGATTGACCGGAATCTCCGGGTCGTAGCATTCGCGGAGAACCTCGTAAACGTCGGCCTCCGTCGGTGCGGGTGAATTCTCCATCGGCAGTATCTAGTATATAAGAGGGTGCTGCCGGGCGATATCGGCATCGACGATCGCGTTGTCGCTCGCGCGGGCGGCCCGGGAGACTTCATCAATCATGGCCGATGCGGAAAATCAGAAAGAGGAATTGTACGACGATGCGATCGACGCCTACGCCGACGAAAAATACGACGAGGCGATCGCGCTCTACCAGAAGGCGCTCGAAATCGATCCCAAGTATATCGATGCGCTCCACGGGCTGACGATGTGCTACCAGGCGAAGGGCGATCTCGACCAAGCGATCGAACTCACGCGGCGGCATATCGCGGAGGATCCCGAAGATATCCTGGCGCATACCAACCTCAGCATGTTCTATCAGAAGAAAGGGATGGTCCCCGAAGCTGAAGCCGCTGGCGCAGAGGCGCGCCGGCTCGATTGGAAACGGCAACTGAAAGAAGGCAAGCCAAAAGCGTAGCGAGGTCGCGATGAAGCTGAAGGACAAGATTGTACTGATCACGGGCGGCGGTTCGGGGCTTGGGCGCGAGATGGGACTGACGTTCGCGCGCGAGGGCGCGACGATCGGCGTTAACGACATCAGGCCCGAATCGGCGCAGAACGTCGTGACGGAGATCGAGCGCGCGGGCGGCAAGGCGCGGCCGTTCGTCGCGGACGTGGCGAACAGCGCGGCGGTGAAGAAGATGTTCGCGGATTTTATCGCGGCGTTCGGCACGATCGACGTGCTGATCAACAACGCGGGGATCGGGCGCACGCGCGAATCGAGCGAGATCATTCCGACGC
Source organism: Candidatus Binatus sp. (assembly GCF_030646925.1). Lineage (NCBI taxonomy): Bacteria > Candidatus Binatota > Binatia (SeqCode) > Binatales (SeqCode) > Binataceae (SeqCode) > Binatus (SeqCode) > Binatus sp. (SeqCode). The sequence continues at coordinate 25,783 of NZ_JAUSKL010000083.1, forward strand.
AGGACAAGAGCGACGAAGACTGGCACAAGATGCTATCGACGCATCTCGATTCGACGTTCTTCTGCACCCGCGAAGCGCTCAAGGTGATGATTCCGAAAGGCGCGGGGCGAATCGTGAATATCGGCTCGATCGCGGGGACGACCGGGCTCGCGTTCGCGGCGGATTACTGCGCGGCGAAGGGCGGCATCATCTCGTTCACGAAATCGGTGGCGCGCGAAGTGGTCGGCATGGGCATCCTGGTGAATTGTATCGCGCCCGGATTTATCAACACGCCGATGACCGCGCCGATCGAAGCGGAATTCAAGCAGCAGGTGATCGCGATGACGCCGATCGGAAGATTCGGCGAGCCGAGCGATATCGCGGCGGCGGCGCTTTATCTCTCGTGCGACGATTCGAAATTCATGGTGGGGCAGGTGATCAGTCCGAACGGCGGCTTCGTCATCTAAAAGTATTTCGGAGCACAAATGTACATCACATACGTCTCGTTCAACTTTCAGAGCGGCGATCTCGAAGCGGAAGAGCGAAACTACCTGGGGCATCACGTAGCCCTGGCGAGGCGCTTCCCCGGGCTTCGGCAGTACTACACCGGACGCCTGATGAAGACGGGCGGCAAGGAGCCTGATCGAATTCGCGGCGCGATCATGACTTACGACAGCAGCACTGCGGCGGAAGCCGCGATGCGATCGGACGTAGTGCCGCCGCTAATCACCGATACGCAGGCGCATCTGAAGGATCTGACGTCGCATTCGGCGGAAGGCGAAGTGATCGTGCCGTTCGATTCGCGGCGCGCGGAGCAGCGATGCTTCACGATGATCGCCGAGTTCGATCTCGAGCAGAGTGCGGGGGCGAGCGCGGCGGAAGAGCGCTATCTCAGCAAGCATACCGGGATCGCGCGGCGACTGCCGGGGCTGCGCAACTACATCATCGGGAAGCTGATGCAGGCGCCGGGCGGCGATGTCACGCGCAACCGGATGGCGATCCTGGTGTTCGATTCGCTCGAGGCATATCGGGCGGCGTATGCGTCGCAGCTCGGTCTGGAATTGCAGCAGGACGAAGCTGCGACGATTCGCAACGCGCAGGTGCGGCGCCTCGATGCTCGAGTGGAAATTTAAGATCGAATTCGGGATCCGATTCAGAACTGGATTCACGCTCGCCGACTGAATCCGCAGGTTTGCCGGCACAATCGATCTCGCGGCACGAGTCTCAGTAATCTTGTTGATCATGCTGGCACGGTCCGCGGGAATTCTGATACCGCTGTTTTCCTTGCGCACGCGCGCGACACTCGGCCGCGGCGAAATTGCCGATCTGGCGCCGATGATCGATTTCGCGCTCTCGATGGGGCATCGCGCGATCCAGCTTCTGCCGCTCGACGAGACGGCGCCCGGAGAACTGAGTCCGTACAGCGCGATTTGCGTGCAGGCGATCGATCCGATGTACATCGCGATCCGCGACCTGGGCGGCGTGGGACGTGTCGTGCTCGGGCGCGCGCGCACGAATATCGGCAACGGACGGCGGATTCCGCGCGCAGTCGTGCGGCGCGAAAAGCTCGCGCTGCTGGAGCGCGCATTCCGCGCGACTCGCGCGCGCGGCGGCCGCGACGAAGGACCGGAACTCGACGCGTTTATCAAGGACAACGCGGAATGGATCCACGACTACGCGCTGTTTCGCGCGCTGAAGGATCGCTTCGAGTGGGCGAAGTGGGAAGCGTGGCCGCGCGAGTTGATGCGTCGCGAGGCCACGGCGCTCGAGCAAACGCGGCGCGAACTTGCCGACAAAATCGAGATGTATTGCTACTGGCAATTTATTGCGCATCGGCAATGGAACGAGATTCGGAGGTACGCGTCGTCGCGCGGCGTGGCGCTGGGCGGCGATCTGGCGTTCTCGCCGGGCCGCGACAGTGCCGAAGTTTGGGCCAATCAGGATGATTTCGACCTGACGCGCAGCGTAGGCGCGCCGCCCGACACCTTCAACGCGAGGGGTCAGCGCTGGGGACTGCCGCTGCCGAATTGGGCAAAGATGCGCGCGGGTGGCTACCGGATTCTGCGTTCGCGAGTGCGCCGCGCGAGCGCGCTCTTCGACCTGATTCGGATCGATCACGTCGTCGGCTTGTATCGCACTTTCAACTTCGGCGCCGACGAAAATCAGCCCGGAATTTTCACTCCCGCGGATGAAGCGCAGCAAAAGACGCAGGGCGAAGAGATAATCAACGCGATCAAGCACGAGGCCGGCGCGGCGACGATCATCGCGGAGGATCTCGGCACGGTGCCGCCGTGGGTTCGGCAATCGCTGACGGAGCTCGGCGTCGCCGGGTACAAGGTGATGCAGTGGGAGCGCGTCGATTGGGATTCTCCCGCCGAAACATACTTGAGCCCGGTTAAGTATCCCGAGCTTTCGCTCGCGACGACCGGCACTCACGATACCGAAGCGCTGACGATCTGGTGGCGCGAACAGCCGATTGGCGAACGCGAGAAACTGGTGCGAGCGCTCGGCGTCGAGGCGCAAGCAAATCCGCGCGAGATGCTGAATCGGCGCGCGCGCGATGCGATTCTCGGCGCGCTTTATCAGGCGCCGTCGCGCCTGGTGCTAACTCCGTTCCAGGATTTGTTCGGCTGGAGCGTACAGATCAATCGGCCGGGGCAGGTCGGCGATTCGAATTGGACCTATCGACTGCCGCTCCCGATCGAAAAACTGCGGCGCAGCCGGGCGATTCAAGCACAGGTCGCGCTGGTTCGCGAGATCGCGATGCGCAGCGGACGGTTCAGCGCATAGCGCTACGCGGCGCGAATCGAATCGAGCAGGGTGATTTTGGCGGCGCGCCATGCCGGCAGCAATCCGCCGAGCACGCCCATTATCAGCGCCGCGACAAGTCCAGAGATAAACGCCGATGGCGTCATCCTGAATGAGAAGATGAGCATCTCGACGCTCATCAGATGCGAGCTCAGTCCGGTCATGGTGGCAACGAGCACGCCGAGAACCTCGCCGATCACTCCGCCGGCCAGCGCCAGCACGATACTCTCGACGATGAAGCTCACGAGGATGGACGAATTGCTGAAGCCGAGCGCGCGCAGGATGCCGACCTCGCGCGTACGCCGCGCAACCGACGTGTACATCGTGTTCATGCCGCCGAAGATCGCGCCGATTGCGAGAATCCCCGCGACGATGAGTCCGAGTCCGGCAAAGCTATCCGCGAGCCGCGACTGCTGCTCGTAAAAGCGATCCTCGGGAATCGCGTCGAGGCTGAGTCGCGCATCCTTAAGCAGCGCTGCCCGCAGACTCTCGTCCATCCCGGGCTTCATCACGATGTGCAGGGAGGAGAATCCGTTGCCGAAGTGGACGTCCTGCTGCAACACGTCGAGGTCGGTCCAGATTTCGGATTCGCGCGCGCTGCCTCGATCGGAAAATGTGCCGACGATACGCCAGGTGCGATGTCCAAAATGCAGCTCATGACCCGGCGCAAGATGCGGAAATTTTTTTGCGAGCCGCCGTCCGGTGATCATTTCGGCCTGGCCCGGCTCGGGCATCCGCCCGCTGGCGATCTCGATCCCGCGATGAACCTGAAATGCGGTGGGATAAACGCCGCGCAAGTAGGTGAAGTTGCTCTGATCGAGCGCGCCATCGGGCAGCGGATTGAACGCGGTGACCATCTCGGGCGATACCAGCGGAGCGCCGTTGGCGTTCGCAGCAATCTCGGGACGCGTCCTGATCACGTTGTACTGCTCGCGCGTCACGAAACTCTGCGGCTCGGCGGTGGTGCCGCGGCTCAGCACGATCCAGTTGCCGCGCGAGCCGGCCCGGAGAACGGTGGCGCGCAGACCGGCGACGAAGCCGAACAGGATAAACAGGATGAACACGACCATCGCGACGCCAATCGCGGTCATCGCGGACGTCATCCGCCGCACCATCAGACTGCGCACGTTGTACTTGATCGGTATCACGCGGCGCGCCCGGCCAATTCTCTCAGACTGGTCTCGCGTGAAGCAGGACGTAGGGTTCGTACAGGAGGGGGGTGATCTTTTCGATTCGGAAGCCGGCTTTCGCAAGCAGCGTATCGTAGTCGGCTTGCGACCGCGCGTGACTGCCCTGGATTGCGAGCGCCGCGACCGCGGCGACATACGTCGAAGTTGCGTAATTCCGGCCTTCGAGCATCGCATACTCGGCGATCACGAGGTCGGCGCCGACTGTCATCGCGGCGCGGCAGTTTCGCAGGATCGCGAGCGCGCGCTCGTCGTCCCAATTCACCATCACCGATGACAGCAGGTAGGCGTCGCCGCCGGCCGGCACCGATTTGAAGAAATCGCCGCCGACGAATTCGCAGCGCGCTCCCAGGCCTTCCACTTCGATTCTGCGCCGGGCGCCCTCGACCACCGGCGGCGAGTCGAAAAGCACCGCGCGCAAGCCAGAATTGGCGCGCAGGACGATCGACGTCATGGCGCCGTGGCCACCGCCGATATCGACGAGTTTTTTGGCGCGGGAGAAATCGAAGGCGGCCGTCACGTCGGAATAGCGGAGCGGCGCCGTCATCGTCATCACTTCGTTGAAGCGCGACGCGGCGGCTTCGTTGCGGGTGAAGTATTCGTAAAAGCCCATGCCGAAGATGTGGTCGAATGCAGGCTCTCCCGTGAGGGCGGTGTGGAGCAGGTCACCCGCGGCGCGAAAATATTCCTCGCCGAGCAAGATCGCCTGCGTGCGCCATCCGGGGTTCGAGCGCAGGAATTCGCCGATTGGCTTGAGCGCGAAGCGCCGGTCGGGCATCTCGCCCAGCACCTCGAGCGCGACCAGCGCGCGCAGGATGCCTACCAGTGTAGGAGGATGCGCGCCCGTTTTGGCGGCGATTTCCTCCGCGGTCATCGGAGCCGAGGCGAGCAAATCAGGAATTCCAAGTTTGGCCGCGACGTAAACGATCTGGGTGACGATGCCGCCTACGAACAGGTTGGAGATTTTCTCCCGCAGGGATGAATTATCGAGCAGCGAATCGTTCATGCCGAAAACCGTCGAACAAGGGGCTCTGCTTCAAACAACTTTGCCGATCGCCTCCGCAGGCGGCGTCCTGATAGCGCTCCAGATAGGACCGAGACCACTGATCAAAGAGATTGCGACCGCGATGATAATAGCCGCAATCGCGCCGGAGGGCGTAACCCACAGAGCGCCGATATCGCCCGTCACCCGGAGCGACAGTCCCGCGCCGAAAATGTAAAGCGCGGTCGTTCCGCCGATCACACCGCCGGCGAGGCCGATCGCGCCGCACTCGCCAAACAGCATCAGCGAAATCGTCGAGCGGCTGAAGCCGAGCGCGCGCATCACGGCGACTTCGTTCATGCGCTCGCGCACCATCATGGCGGTCGAGTTGGCGGCGATCAGGAAAAAAGTGAGAATCACGATTGCGCACAGGCTCAGCACGATCGCGCGGATATCGCCGACGGAAGAAAGGCCGCCGGCCAGCGCGTCGCTTTCGGTCAGTGTGCGGGTTTCATAGTCGGAGTTGCGGAAGTAGCGATCGATTTCCTTGATCAACGAATCGACCTGCGCGGGGCTGTTCACGCGCACGACGAGGTTCAGCGCGAGGTCCGGATTGGGATGGCCGATCGCGCGGCGCGCCTCCTCGAGGTAGTCGCGGCGGAACGCGAACATGTTTGGATAGCGCTTCGCGGGCATCTCGCCGAGAATCACGAAATCGAGCGCGAGATGATCGCGATCGACGCCGCGCAGCGTCACCTGCTGCCCGGGCCGCCATCCGTTGCGGGCCATCAATATTCGCCCAGCGAAGGCGCCGCGGCGCTCCCGTTGCAGCGCGCGGCTCGCCTCGCCGCCGAGATCGTAGTCGGGAAACACGTCGGCGATTTCGAGGCCTTCGGCGACGGCAAGGATTTGCGCGCTGGCGTCGCGGTAGGTCGCGGGCCATCCGGTGATTGCGACGCACGCGGCGCATCCGGGCATCTCGCGGATGTCGTTGCAGTAGCGGGCGGGGAGTCCGTAGAGCGGCAGGCTTCGATTGAGCACGATCAGGCGCAGCGTCGCCGAAGCGTCGCGAACAATTTTGTCCATCGAGGCGGGCACGGACGCGAGCACGAGAAATATAAAGGTGGCGAGCGCGATCGTGAGCGCGGTCAGAATCGATCGCGCTGGATTGCGCTGCAAGTTGCGTCCGACGAGTTTGAACAGGTTCAACCCGGTCCCCTTAATCCGAGTAATCCGCCGAGGAATTTGACGCCGCGAGCGCTGCTGATGATGTTGTAAGACGCGCCATCGGTCACCGACGAATAACCGAATCGATCAGTCCGGCAGTTATCGCCCAAACGCGACACGTTGTGCAAGTTCGATCAACTCCTGGAGTTGACCATTTCGATCATCTCGATACCGTAGGCCCGGCGATCTGCGCGCGCAGCGGATCGAAGCCAAGTTGTGACGGCCTATCGGCTTGAACTATAAGCAGGACTTGATGCGCAACTCGGGGAGATTTTCATGGGACCACTGAAAGGGATCCGCGTGCTCGATATGAGCATGGTCGTATCGGGACCGTTCTGCACGATGATGCTCGGTGATTTGGGCGCCGACATAGTCAAGTTCGAGCAGCCCGTGGGCGACGTGACGCGCATGCCGAGCGGCAGCGATCGCGGCGGCATGACGATCGGAATTCTCAACTGGAATCGCAACAAGCGCGCGATCATGCTCGATCTGAAGCGCGACGGCGCAGCGGAGGTGCTGCTCAAGATGGCGGAGCAGGCCGACGTGGTGATCCAGAATGTGCGGCCCGGCGTGGTCGAGCGGCTGGGCGTGGGTTACGAGGCGGTCGCGGCGCGCAATCCGAAGATCGTCTATTGCTCGATTGCCGGCTACGGCTTCGAAGGCCCATACGTGAACAAGCCTGCCTACGATCCGATCATCCAGGGTATGGCGGGAGTGATGGTTTCGCAGCGTACGCAGGGGCGGCCGCGCGCGGTGAAAAATATTATCGCCGACAAGGTCACTGCGATGACGGCGGCGATCTCGATTCTCGCGGCGCTCAACGAAGCGCAGCGCAGCGGACGCGGACAGCATCTGACGATCGCGATGATCGATGCGGTCGCGTACTACCTGATGCCCGACGTCGCCTCGCGGCATACCTATCTGCCCGATCAGCGCGGCGTGCCGCCTTCGATGAATACGCTCGAGCCGTTCCAGACCGCCGACGGCTACATCACGATCGCGCCGCTTACGGACAAGCATTGGGCGGGAATTCTCGGTGCGGTGGGGCATCTGGAATGGTTCGAGGGCGACGAACCGCGCATGGAACGGGTCAAGCGATCGATCAAGAGCCTGATCACGCTCTTTCCCACGAAGCCGTCGGCGTACTGGCTCGAGCGGATCGAGGCGGCGGACGTTCCATGCGGTCCGCTCAACGATTTCGATTCGATCTGGACCGATCCGCAGTTCACCGTGAACCAGACTTTCTTCGAGTATGAGCATCCGGCGGCCGGGCGTGTGCGCGCGGTGCGATCGCCGGCGAAGTTCTCGCGCACGCAACCGGAACTGTGGCGGCACGCGCCGGCGCTGGGTCAGCATACCGATGAGATACTGAGCGACTTCGGATTCAGTGCGAACGAGATTGCGAAGCTGCGAGCCGATCAAGTTGTGAGGTGAGCAGGCCCGCGGCAAATCCGAATCAGCGGGCGCGCATCGCGTCGATTTCGCGATTGCTTGGCTGCGCGATTGCCGCATTGAGCATCGGAGCTTGCGGCGCGAAGCAGCCAACCGTGACGGCGCCGTCGGCGCACGCGCAGGCAATCCCGTCGGCGACGCCGTCGCCGGGTGGCGCCGCGATCAGCGCCCATGCTCCTTACGCGATCACTGCCGGGCCGGACGGCAATCTGTGGTTCACGGAGTTCCAGGGCGCGGGTATCGGGCGCATAACTCCGTACGGCGCGACCAAGCGATTCGAGATCGATGAAGACGGCTTCGCCGAGCGAATCACGACCGGACCCGACGGCGCAATCTGGTTCACCGACACGTTCGGCAATCGAATCGGGCGCGTAGCCGCCGACGGCAAGGTCGCGTACATCAAACTGCCCAACTCGAACAGCGGCCCGGCTGGTATCACCACGGGCTCCGACGGCAATCTCTGGTTCACGGAGCACGTCGCGGATCGGATCGGGCGGCTAAGCCCCAACGGCACGCTGACTGAGATTCCCGTGCCAAAAAAATCGGGCCCGGCCGAGATCATCGCTGGCAGCGACAACAATTTGTGGTTCGCGGAAGACAAGGTGAATCGCATCGGGCGGATGACGACGGCGGGCAAGCTGACCGAATTTCAAATCGGCACGCCCGATAGCCGTCCTGCGATGCTCGCGCTCGGCTCCGACGGCAACGTCTGGTTTACCGAGCCGCAGGTGAACAAGGTCGGTCGAATCACGCCGCAGGGTGCGATCAGCGAATTCCAGTTTCCCACCTCGGGAGTGCCGCTCGGTATCGCGAGCGGCTCGGACAAAAACCTGTGGGTGACGATGGTCAAGGCGCATCTGATTTATCGCGTCACCCCCGATGGACAATTCACCGAATTCCGCACGTCGGAGACCACGGCGGCGACCTTTATCGCGGCGGGTCCCGACGGCAATTTATGGTTCACCGAGCCGAACGGGAAGATCGGCAAGCTCACGACGTCCGGCGATATCGACGGCGAGTTTCTCTACTCGCAGCCGTTCGCAAAGTAGGACAAGCCTCGATTTGCGCGATACCCGGAGCGCTTCTGTTCCGAATCGCGAGATTTGCGCTATAAGCCTCAGGGAACCAAAACTCAAGTTTGGATTCCCACATCACACACGACAAGGAGATTCAGCATGGGCAAGCTCGACGGGAAAGTAGCCGCTATCACCGGCGGCGGCCGCGGTATCGGCCGCGGAATCGCGAGGGCATTCGCCGCGCAGGGATGCGCAGTTGTGATCAACGATCTCGGCGTGACGGTCGCCGGGCAAAAGGAGACTTCATCGCCGGCCGACGACGTTGCGAAAGAGATCAAGGCGGCGGGCGGCAACGCGGTGTCGAATCACATGGATATCTCGACGGTCGAGGGCGGCGAAGGCCTCGTCAATCAGGCCATCAAGGAGTTCGGCAAGCTCGACATCCTGGTCAACGTGGCGGGCATCCTGCGCGATCGCATGCTGTTCAACATGAGCGAGCAGGAGTGGGACGACGTGATCCGGGTGCATCTGAAGGGGCATTACTGCACGATGCGTCCGGCGACGGCGCATATGCGCGAGCGCAAGTTCGGACGAGTCATCAACTTTTCGTCGAACTCGGCGCTCGGCAGTCCCGGCCAGCCGAACTATGCGGCGGCCAAGGCGGGAATCCTCGGATTGACGTATTCGAGCGCGAACGCGCTTCAGAAATACGGCATCACCGTGAACGCGATCATGCCGGGCGCGTCGACGCGAATGACCGATACGATCCCTGCCGGCCGGATGCCGGGCGCGACGGGAATCCCGCAGTCCGAGAACGTCGAGGGCACGCCGCGCGATCCGGCCAACGTCGCGCCGATCGTGGTGTTCCTCGCGAGCGACGCTGCTGAGAAAGTCACTGGCCAGTGCTTCGGTGCGTCGGGTTATCGAATCATGCGTTATCGCCATATCGTAGCGGACAAGATCCTCTACAATGACGGCCCATGGAATATCGATCGGCTATTCGATCAGTTGAAGTCCACGCTGCTCGTCGATCTGGAACCGCCGCGGATGTAAGCGGATCGCGCTCGCCACGCGGATGCGCCGTTACTGCGACGCGGCTTGGGCTTTGGTCGTGGTCGTGCGATGACGCATCTTCAATCGCTCGCGGAGTTTGTGCTGGCTTGGCGACGGCGATGCCGCGGGAATCGGCGAGGGGATTGCCTGAGCAACGGCGGGCGCCGGCCCGAAGACCTTGTCCAGGAACGCGGTCACGTGAGCGGCGTATTCCTTCGGCACCTGGAAAATCGCGTCGGCGTGGCCTTTCGACGGCGTAATCCACAGTTCGGCGGGACCACTGGCGGCTTGGCGTATCGCCTCGCCGTCAGCGACCGGGGTCAGCGGATCGCCGCTATTCTGGATGATGAGCAGCGGACACTTGCCGAGATTGGCTGCCGCTTTCGCGGGCGAGACGTTGAACAGGTTTTTGCCGAACCACCAGTACGCCTCCCAAATCACGGTGCGCGCAAACGCGGGATTGAGGCCTGCCATTGCGGGACTGTGCAACAGAGTTTGGGCGAGGTTCGCATACGAACTGTCGACGACGATCGCTTTGAACACCGGCTTTTCGGACTGCGCAAGGATAGCTGCCGCACCTCCTTCTGAAATCCCGATTGCAGCCACTTTGTCGTAGCCGTCTTCGTTAAGTTCGCGAACGATCTCGAACGCGAATTTGCGCTTGGTTAAGCCCCAGGTAATCCCGTATTTCGGATTGTTCGCGCTGTACGCGGCCAGAATGTTGTAACCCGCCGCGTGAAGAAACTTGACGTAGGGTATTATCTGGACTTCGTCCCCTCCAGCCGGCGGCAGCAGCACGATGACCTCGGGACGGCTGCCTGCGAAAAACCATCCGATCACCGGCACCGAGCGCCCGCGAAAGCTATCGTCCCGCACTGCTCCACAATCCAGCCTTTGCGGTTCGAGCCCCGTCGCCGCGCGGATGTTGCTCACCGACCCGCGAGTGAAAATGGGGATATGCTCTCCCAGGACGTCATGGCCGGTGCCCTTCTCCAGGGAAGGCGGATACTTGAGGCTGCGAGAGACGATGAAGGCCGTGACCATCCACAGCAGCAGTGGCACGCCGAGAATGATTGACCCGACGCCGAGGATGCCACGCCGTTTTGGTTCGGGTTCGCCGGCGTCGCCGACGGCTTGCGGATTTGACTCGTCGCTCATGAGGTTATGATTTGTCATAAGCAGCCCTGACCGCAAGCAGCGTGGGTTGTTAGCAATACTTGTCCCACCTATGCTCCTCGCTCAAGGAAAAGAGATATCGATGGCCGACTGGAACCCCGAACTCTACAACCGCTTCCGCCGCTATCGCGCGGAGCCGGTCGAGCACATTTTTTCGCGACTTCAATTTGCCGACGACGAACAAATGATCGATCTCGGATGCGGCCCCGGCGACAACACGGTCGAACTCGCGCGGCGCTCGGCGCATGGCGCGGCGCGCGGCGTCGATTCGTCGCCCGCGATGATCGAGGCGGCGGAGAAGCTGCGCGATAGCTTGCCGATCGATCTGAAGTCGCGCCTGTCGTTTGCAGTTATCGACGTCTCGACGTTCAGCGCCGACCGCGAATACAGCCTGATATTCTCGAATGCGACCATCCAGTGGCTGCGGGACCATCGCGGCGTTTTCACACGATGCCTCGCGGCGCTGAAGCCCGGCGGACGGCTCGCGGTCCAGATGCCCGCCAACGCGATCGAGACCGCCAAAGTCGAGATGGACCGGCTGCTCGGCGAATCGCCGTGGCGTGAATTGCTCGGCGGTATCCAGATCCCTTTTCGCAAGGACGCGGTGCCGGAGCATTATCTTAGGATGCTCACCGAACTTGGATACGCGGACGTCGATTCGTACTACGTCACGTTTCATCATCCGATGGACAGCCCGGCGGAGGTCGTTCAGTGGTATCGCTCGACGGGGCTCCGGCCGTTCGTCGATGCGCTGCCTGACGATCGCCAGGGAGAATTCCTCGCCGCCTACACCGAGCGGCTCGAGCGCGCCTACGGCGCCACCGGTCCGATGACGTTCGACTTCAGGCGCATCTTCATTTGGGGCCGCCGGCCCGGCTGATGGCGTCGCGGCGCACGATTCCGGCGCTGGTCGCGCATGGCGGCGCGGGCGCAGCAACTGCCGGTGACGAACGAGGCGAGCGCCGGCGCGGAATGCTCGCGGCGGCGCGGCTCGGCGCAAAGATCCTGCAAAGCGGCGGGAGCGCGCTCGACGCGGTCGTCGCGACGGTCGCGGCGCTCGAAGATCATCCGCTGTTCAACGCGGGATACGGCTCGCTGCTGAATTCCGAAGGCAACCTCGAGATGGATGCGTCGGTGATGTATGCGCATCCGGTGAGCGGCCCGGAAGTGAAGCGCGGCAAGGAGACGCGGCATCCGGCGGAAGACGACGACTATGATGTGAGTGCGGGCGCGGTCGCCCTCGTGAGCCGGGTGCGAAATCCGGTGATGCTCGCGCGCGCGGTGATGGAACGCTCGCCGCATATCCTGTTGGCCGCGCTCGGCGCGGAGCGCTTCGCGCGGAACTGCGGGATGCGACTCGTCAAGCCGGCCGAAATGATTTCGCCGCGCGCCCGCGAGCGATGGCGCGCGCGGAAGCGGCAGCAGGCCGAGGAACTCGCGCAGGCCGCGGCGCGCGCATCGATGCTGCCGGAGCACGGCACCGTTGGCGCAATCGCGATCGACCAGGACCGCGGAATCGCGGCGGCCACCTCGACCGGCGGCGTGCCAGGAAAACTCTTCGGGCGTATCGGCGACTCGGCGATCATCGGCGCGGGAACTTTCGCGCATGTGTTGGGCGCGGCGTCGGCGACCGGACAGGGCGAAGCGATCATCCTGACGTCGCTATGCCGCGAGGCGGTGCTGGCGCTCGCGGAAGGATCGCCCGAGGTGGTCGCGCGCGAAGCAATCGCCGAGATGATCGACGCGACCGGTGCCGAGGCCGGAGTAATCCTGCTCGATCGCCGCAGACGAATCGGCTACGCGCACAACGCGGCCTCGATGCAGGTGGCGCGCTTCGATCCGGCGGGCGGATTGCGTCATCTGTGGCTCGCACCGATCGCGCGGGTCGGCCGGGATCGCAAGTGAACGCGCAGTCGGCGGTATCGAAGTCGCCGGCAATCAGTTCTTCGATGCTCGCGCTCGCGGCAGTGCTCGCGCTGATCGTGCTTGGACAGGGAATCGGCGCGCCGTTTCAAAAGGACGCCGAGCCGCAATCTGCCGAGTGGATTCAAAGTATTGTGCGCGACGGCAATTGGCTGATTCCGGCCGATGCGTACGGCTTCGCCGATCGCAAGCCGCCGCTGTTTTACTGGCTGGCGGCGAGTACGGCGAAAATTTCCGGCGGCAACGTCGATGAGGTCCGCGCGCGGGCGGTATCGCTCGTCGCGGGGACGATTCTCGCACTTGCGGTGCTCGCGTGGACCGCGTCGCACGTCGGCGTGGTCGAAGGATGGCTCGCGTTTCTGTTCCTGATTGGCACCTACGGATTTGCGTCGCGCGCGACCACCGCGCTCACCGACATGTTGCTCACGCTGCTGCTGTTTGCGGCTAACGCCGCGATGTTTCCGCTGGTCGCCGGCGATGAAAGCGATAATGCGGACCAATCGAGTCGTACGAATCGGGTACCGATAGCGGCCGGAGTATTCCTTGGACTTGGAGTGCTGACCAAGGGACCGGTTGCGATCGTGCTATGCGCGCTTGCACCAGCGATTTATCTTTTGCTTCGGTGGCGGAACCCGCTTGTGATCGCGCGCAGGCGATGGGTCTGGCAAATCGCCGCGACCGCAATTGCGATCGGCGCGCTCTGGTACGTGCCGGCCGCGATCTACGGCAAGGAGCGCTTCTTCAGGATTTTGTTCGCCGAAAATTTTGGGCATTTCATGCCGGCCAAGCTCGGCGGCACCGGCGAGAGCTATCGGCCATTTTATTACATCGCGACCCGACTACTCGGCGCTGCGTTCCCGATGATTCTTTTAGTGGCGCCGGCGGTTACGGCGCTGTGGACTGGCGAATTCGCACGCGAAAAACGCCGCGCGATCATCTATCAAGCCAGCATGACGATTGCGGTGCTGTTGTTTTTCTCGATTGCGAGCGTCAAGCGCGACGATTACGTGCTGCCGGCGCTGCCCGGAATCGCGATCCTGTGCGCGTCGATATTTTCTCTTGCCGAAATCGATCGCGCGCGCGGACCCGCCGCGAAACTCCGCGACTTGATCGTCGTGATATTCGCCGCCGGATGTGCCGTCGCGATCATCGCGGAATTTATGCTGGCGAGGTCGCGTCCCGATTTGCCGCTCGGAATAAATTTGCAATCGAGCGACGCTGCCTTCGCCGCGATTTTCGGCCAGGGAATGGCGTCGATGCAATTTCCCTTCGTGGCGTGCGCAATCGCGCTGATCGCCGCGGCGGCGCTCGCAGTCTGGAGTTACAAGCGCAGACTTGCCGTCGGTGCAGGCTTCGCGTTTGCGCTGACTGGGCTCGCCGCGAGTATTTTGTGGACCGCGACGCTGAGACCGAAGCTCGCTGCGATGCGCAGTCTCAAGAATTTCGCGCCGCAAGTTGCCGAGACGGCGAAGGGTGCGCCGGTGTGCATTCCGGCCGGCATCAACTACGAATTTTCCTACTACTACGGCAGCGCGGTTCCAGCGCTGCGGAAAGGCCTCTGCCCCAAGCCCGCCGCGGATCATCCCGTGTACCTGGTCGCGACGCCACGCGAATTCGATGCGATGCGTCCCGAGGATCGCGCGCGCCTCAGGCTGATTCTGAAATCCGAACTGATCGGCGGCGGCGGTCCGCCCGCGCTGTACGAATTGATGCCGTCGCCACCGCCCAATGATTAACGTCGGCGCTCGAGTTTGATCTCATCGATTTGAAACTCGGGCCCTAAGCGGCTAGATAACTGCTGATGGCCGATCCACGCGAAAGAGCAGAAAACGCGATGAGTGCGATGATGCGTTTCGTCACCTCGCTGATAATCCCGCTTTGGGCGCTCGCGATGCTCGCGCTGGGGATCGAGTATCGCTCGCTCTGGTGGCTCGGATGCGGCGTGGTCGTCGGTGGGATCGGGCTGTTGCTGCTGGTGGGGAATCCGCTCGCGGCGCCGATTCTCGATAATCGCGAGACCTGGCGCAAGCCGCCGGGGTGAGCTGCGACTACTTAGCTTCGTTACACCTCAACATTCCTTGTGCCGCATTTTCGTGTCATCCCGAGCGAGCGAAGCGACGAGGGAACCCGGATCCGGGATTTCTCGCTGCGCTCGAAATGACACGGAGAAAATCATCGCCGGAAATTCACAAGCATGGCGACTACAGGGCTCAATTGCGGGGCTGACTCCGGCGCGATATCCTGATTATCCAATGCCGATATTTGAGTACGAATGCGGGCGCTGCAAGCTCATCAGCTCGCACGTCGTGATGGGTTCGGCGCGCCGGCGCGAGCGTCGTGAATGCCCCGAGTGCGGCTCGGTGCGGCTCAAGCGCGTGATGTCGTCGTTCGCGGTGGTTGAGAGCGAAGCCTCGCGGCTCAACAATTTCGATTCGTCGAAGCCGCGCGACGAATCGTTCTACAAGGATTCGCGCAACGTCGGCATCTGGGCGAAGAAGCGGGCCAAGGAAATGGGCGTTGACTTAGGCCCCAAGTTCGAATCGACCGTCGAGAAAGCTCGCAGCGGCAAACTGATCAAAGAAATGACCTGAATCGCCGAGGAATCGTCATGAGCGATGAGAAAAACCGGCTGGGTGAAAAGTTCAAGGACGTCGAGGCCGCCCGCGAGGATCAATGGGCGCGCCAGCGCGACGCCGAACTGCTCGAATCGATGCGCAAGCGGATGGAGCACATCGCCTGTCCGCACTGCAAGGAATTTCTGGAAGCGAAGCACGATCGCGGAATCCATATGCTGGTATGCCCGAAAGGCGAGGGCGCGTGGCTCGATCAGAAGGCGCTCAATACGCTGATGGAAAAGGCGGGAAAGTAGGCGCGTATCGACACTGTGTCGGGTTAGTAGAGGCGAATCGTTGATTAAGTATTGCTTAAGCTGGGCTGTGTGTGAATCAAGGCGGGCTTCTTGACAGTCCTTATTGGGCCAACTAAGCAGAACTCGGTATCATCAAATGTATTTTAACTTCGGCGTCCCGCTGGCCCTGACGATCATCGGAATCGGCTTCGTTGCGCTGATGTTCGGCTTGCAGAAGCTGCTCGCGCCCTCGAATCCCTATGATCGCAAGCTGATTCCGTACGAATGCGGCGAGCCGCCGACCGGCCGCGCGTGGATCAATTTCAACGTCCGGTTCTATATAATTGCGCTGATCTTTGTGGTGTTCGAGGTCGAAGTCGCCTTCGTTTATCCGATCGCGACGGTCTATCTCGATTGGGTTCGCTCCGGCCGCCGACTCTACGCGCTCAGCGAAATTCTGATCTTCTTGGCTATCCTGTTCGTCGGCCTGGCCTACGTGTGGGTCAAGCACGACCTTGAATGGGTCAAAAAAGTGCCGACTGAAGACTGAGGTCTATTCTAATGCCTTTGCTCAATACGCTTCCGGACTACGTCCTCACGACGAAAACCGACGAGTTGCTCAACTGGATGCGCAAATCGAGCATCTGGTACATGCTGTTCGGGCTCGCGTGCTGCGCGATCGAATTGATGCATACCGGCGGGCCGCGCGCCGATATCGAACGTTTCGGCGCCACTCCGCGGGCCTCGGCGCGCCAATCCGATCTGATGATCGTCGCGGGCACGCTGACCTTGAAGATGGCGCTTCGCACGCGCCTGCTCTACGATCAGATGCCCGACCCGAAGTACGTCATCTCGATGGGCTCGTGCGCGAGTTGCGGAGGGCTGTTCCAGCTTGCCTACTCGGTCTGCGACGGCGTGGACAAAATCTTGCCGGTGGACGTGTACGTGCCTGGATGTCCGCCGCGTCCCGAGGCGCTCACCGAAGGCCTGCTGAAGTTGCAGGAAAAAATGATGACCGAGCGCTGGCTCTCGCGCGGACCGAGCGCGAACGGAGTCGCCGCCGCCTGAGCATGGAACCGCTGCAAATACTTGAACGGCTGAAGAATCAGTTTGGCGATCGCGTGCTGGAAGTAGCCGATCGCAAGCTCGATCCGTTCGCCGTGGTCGATCCGAAATCGATCGTCGAGATCGGGCGCTTTCTGAAAAGCGACCCCGAGTTGCAGATGGATTGCCTCTCGAATCAGAGCGGCGTCGATTACAAGGATCATATCGCGGTCGTCTATCACTTCTTCTCGTACCAGAAACGCCACGGCGCGGTGCTGAAGGTGAAATTGCCGCGCGACAATCCGTCGATCGAGACGCTCGAGAACGTCTGGAAGTCGGCGAACTGGATGGAGCGCGAAATTTTCGATCTGCTCGGGGTGAATTTCGAAGGCCACAGCGACATGCGGAGAATCCTGTTGCCCGAGGACTGGCAGGGGTATCCGCTGCGCAAGGACTTCGTTGAACCGCTCGAATATCACGGTATCTCAACCGTACGAGAGAGCCCGATTATCCGGCTCGACACCAAAAAGAAATGAGTACTCTGCGCACCGAAGAAATGACGCTCAACATGGGCCCGCAGCATCCCTCGACCCACGGCGTGCTGCGATTCGTCGTGCGCGCCGACGGCGAGGTGATGCGCGAGGCGATTCCCGACGTCGGGTACCTGCATCGTTCGATCGAGAAGATCGCGGAGAAGGTCGGCTATCACGGCTTCATGCCGTACACCGATCGGGTCGATTACGTGTGCGCGATGTTCACCAATCAGGGCTGGGGCAGCGCGTGCGAGCGCCTCGGCCATATCGAGGTGCCGAAGCGCGGCGAATACTGCCGGGTGATTGCGGCCGAGTTCAACCGGCTCGCGTCTCATCTGCTGTCGATCGGCACCATGGGGATGGATATCGGCGCGATGACGCCATTTACGCATGCGATCCGCGAGCGCGAGATGATCAACGACTTGATCGAGGAGCTATGCGGCGCGCGGCTGACCTTCAACTACATGCGAATCGGCGGCGTCGCGTGGGATCTTCCGCCGGGGTGGCGCGAGAAGGCGTCGGCCTATCTCGATCACCTTGAGCCCATTCTCGACGAATTCAACAATCTGCTGTCGTTCAACCAGATCTACGTTCAGCGCCTCGCGAATATCGGAATAATCACGGCGGCCGAGGCGATCGACTACAACCTGGTCGGGCCGAATCTCCGCGGATGCGGAATCAAGTGGGACATCCGCAAGGACATCCCGTATTCCGTGTATCCCGATTTCGATTTCGATATTCCAATCGGCAACGGGCAGTGGGGAACGCTCGGCGACTCGATGGACCGCTACATGGTGCGGGTTTACGAGATGCGGGAGTCCGTGAAGATCCTGCGCCAGGCGCTCGCGAAGATTCCGTCGGGACCGGTGCTGGCCAAGGTACCGCGCAATTTCAAACCGCCCGCGGGCGAATGCCAGATTCGCGTCGAGAGTGCGCGTGGCGACATGGGATGGTACGTCGTCAGCGACGGCACCGGCTATCCGTGGCGCGTGCACGTGCGGACCGGTTCATTCGCCGCGATGGGTATCATCCAGAAACTCAGCCGGGGGTTGATGATCGCGGACCTCGTCACGCTGATCGCGAGCCTCGACGTGATCGCGCCGGAGATTGATCGCTAAGTCGATGCGCTTCCTTTTATCATTCGTCTTTTCTGCCTTCTGTCATTCCCGCGCGCGCGGAGCCGAGTCGGGCCGGAGGGCCGACTCGAAGTAGGTAAGTTGCCGCGAGGAATCCCGGATCTGGATAATTGATGGAAACCTTAATCCATAACCTCGTCGCAGCGGGCACCTTCGGCACCAATTCGAGCCTCGTCGCTGCGCTCGTGATCTTTGTGCTGAGCGCCGTTGTGTTCCTCGGCGTCGCATTCCCGTTCGCCGGAATCGTTAGCTGGGTCGAGCGCCGCGTATGGGCGCGTATCCAGTCGCGAGTCGGGCCGAATCGCGTGGGGCCCAACGGTTTCCTCCAATGGCTGGCCGATGGAGTGAAGCACGTCTGCAAGGAAGACATCGTCCCTGACGATTCAGACGCGACGCTGTTCAAGATCGCGCCGTACCTGGTCGTGCTGGCGTTCGTACTGCCGTGGGCGGTGATGCCGTTCTCGTCGTCGCTGATTCTCGCCGACCTCAATGTCGGCATCCTGTACATGACGTCGGTCACCGCGCTCACCGTGGTCGGCGTGCTGATGGCGGGATGGGCGTCGAACGATAAATGGTCGCTGATTGGCGGGATCCGCTCGGCGGCTCAAATCGTCAGCTATGAAATTCCCGCAGGCCTTTCGATTTTTCCGATCGTGCTGATGACCGGCACGCTCTCGATGCAGGGAATTATCAAGGGGCAGGGCTGGGCGCCGCAGCATTGGTTCATCTTTGCGAACCCGTTCACGTTTATCGCGGCGAACATCCTGTATGTGTCGGCGCTGGCGGAAGGCAATCGCACGCCGTTCGATTTGCCCGAAGCGGAATCGGAACTCGTGGCCGGTTTCGCGACCGAGTACAGCGGCATGCGCTATCTCTTCTTCTTCATGGCGGAGTGGGGAAATCTGTTTATCATCGGCGCGATCATCACGGCGCTATTTCTCGGCGGATGGCAATTCCCCCACGTCACGAAAAATCCCGTGCTGATGAACGTGCTCGAGTTGATCACCTTCAACGTCAAAGTGCTGGCGCTGGTGTTCGTCTCGATGTGGGTGCGCGGGACGCTGCCGCGCGTGCGAATCGACCAGCTCATGTCGGTCTGCTGGAAGTATTTCGTGCCGATTGCGTTCATTAACATGATCGGCACCGCGATTTGGGTCGCGATTTGGCCCGACGGCAACGCGTTTATGGGTTACATCATGCTGGCCGGCGCGATCGTGGTCGCGGTGATTTTCATCCAGCGCGTGATCTTCTATCTAAGGCGTTCGCGGATGGAAATGTATTTCAAGCCGACGATATAGAGGCAGTCGATGACCGGAGTTTCCGCGTACGTTCAGAATATCAAGCAGACCGTCTCCACGATTTTCGAGGGGATGGCGATTACGGCGTCGCACTTCATGCGCAAGCCGTACACCGTGCAGTATCCCGATCGGATGGCGGTGCGGGTGCAGGATACACTGCCGTTCCGGTATCGCGGAATTCTGGAAGTTGATTTGGAGATCTGCACCGGATGCCTCGCGTGTGAGCGTGCGTGTCCGATCGATTGCATCACGATTGTCGCCGACAAGGATCCGGTAACGAAGCAGTTGCTGCTGTCACAGTTCGATATCGATATCGCCAAATGCATGTATTGCGGGCTCTGCAGCGAACCGTGCCCGACCGGCTCGATTCATCATACGACCGAGTTCGAGGGCGCCGATTATTCACTCGAAAGCCTGATTCGGCGCTTCGTCAAGGATCCGGTGATCGCGTACAAGCCGAAGAAAGGTCCGGAGACCGATCCGCGAATCGCGCCGATCCTGAATCGCGGCATGGCGTATCTCGATCAGTGGGCGATCCCCGGCAGCGACAAGGACGCAGCCAACAAAGCCGCGGCGGATAAGGCTCTCGATCAGCCAGACGCAGGTGACGCGGCGTAACGGACCAATCGCGATGCTTCCACAGATAATATTCTACGCGCTCGCGGCGCTGACGGTTGGCTCGGCGGCGCTGGTCGCGTTTTCGCGCAATATCGTGCATTCGACCT
The DNA here is from genome assembly GCF_030646925.1 of Candidatus Binatus sp. Taxonomy (NCBI): domain Bacteria; phylum Candidatus Binatota; class Binatia (SeqCode); order Binatales (SeqCode); family Binataceae (SeqCode); genus Binatus (SeqCode); species Binatus sp. (SeqCode). The sequence continues at coordinate 46,170 of NZ_JAUSKL010000083.1, forward strand.
TCGCGCTGCTCGGCGCGTTCATGGGCGTGGTCGGCATCTACATTTTGCTCGCGGCGGATTTTGTCGCGATGGTTCAGTTGCTGGTGTACGTCGGCGGCATCCTGGTGCTGACGCTTTTTGCGGTAATGCTGACCGCCGGAATCGCCGACGTTACCGTGTCGAATCGCGCCGTCGGTACCGGCTCGGCGCTGGTAACGGTCGGAGTCGCGATCGCCGTGATGCTCTATGCGGTCGAGCGGACGGTGTGGCATCAGGCGCCCGTCGCAGCGCCGATGCCGACGACATACGGAATTGGCAACGCGTTTCTCGGCGAGTATGTGTTGCCGTTCGAGGTCGCGTCGCTGGTGCTGCTGGCGGCGCTAATCGGCGCGATCGTTATTTCGCGCCACGAAGCAAGGGAGTAGGAGCGGCTATCGGATGGGCGGGGGAATCACGCTGGACCACTTTCTGGTCCTGAGCCTCATAATATTCGGGCTCGGATTGTTCACGGTTCTGACGCGGCGCAACGCGATCGGAATTTTGATGGGCGTCGAGTTGATTCTGAATTCCGCGAACATCAACTACCTTGCTTTTGCATTTTACGGCGGCGGCAAATACGACGGCCAGATTTTCGCCATCTTCGTGATCATGCTGGCGGCGGCCGAGGCGGTGATCGGACTCGCCGTGGTGCTCGCGATCTACCAGAATTTCAAGACTATCGACGTGGACGCGACCGAGACCCTAAGTGGATGAAGTTGGCGGGGTCTGGAGCGTGGATGCGGCGTGGGCGCGATCGCGGCTCGCGGGGTCAATCTTGTTTGATCGCCGCCAATTTTCTGCTTATATCAGCGCGATTGATTTCGCCCGGGAATTTTCCTTCGACGTGAGCAACAGGGAGCGGTCCGCCTGATTTTGCGGCTCGCCTGACGATGGATCATCCGACTTCGGTCAATTTCATACGCTTGATTATTCTGCTGCCGCTGATCGGCGCGGCGATCAATTTCCTCGCCGGCAAGTGGATTCAGAAAAACTTCGGCAAGACCGCGATCGCCATCGTCGGATGCGGCGTCGTCATACTCGCGTTCGCAATCGCAGTCACCGGCTTCTTCAGATTGATCGCAATGCCGCCGGAAAATCGCTTCCTGCTAGACGATCTCTGGACCTGGTTTCACGTCGGCGGACTCGATTTGCATATCGCGTTCTGGCTCGACCCGCTCTCGCTGGTGATGACGCTCGTCATCACCGGCGTCGGCGGGCTCATCCACATCTATTCGATCGGCTACATGCACGACGACGATGGCTTCTGGCGCTTTTTCGGATGGCTGAACCTGTTCACGGCCATGATGCTGATGCTGGTGCTCGGCGACAACATGTGGCTGATGTTCGTCGGATGGGAAGGCGTCGGCCTCTGCTCGTTCGCGCTAATCGGTTTCTGGTACAAGGTCCCGGCGAACAGCACGGCGGGCAACAAAGCCTTCATCGTCAATCGCATTGGCGATTGGGCGTTCGTGATCGCGCTTTACAGCTTGTATGGCGCGCTCGAGTCGGTCGGACATCCCACGTTGGTGACGCGCGAGGTCGCAAAGTACGCGCCGTTGCTGCAAGGGATGACGATCAACTTCGCCGGCTTCCATTCGGCGCATCAACTGGTCGGCTTCGTGACGCTCCTGATGTTCGCCGGAGCGACGGCCAAGTCGGCGCAGATTCCATTGTACGTCTGGTTGCCGGACGCGATGGCGGGTCCGACGCCGGTCAGCGCGCTGATCCATGCGGCGACGATGGTGACCGCCGGCGTGTACATGACTGCGCGCCTGAATTTTCTCTTCTCGATGTCGCCGTTCACGATGACAGTGGTCGCCGTGATCGGCGCTCTGACCGCGCTGGTGGCGGCGACGATCGGCACCACGCAAAACGACATCAAGAAGGTGCTCGCATACTCGACGGTCAGCCAGCTTGGATACATGTTCGCCGCGGTCGGGGTCGGCGCATACAGCGCGGGCGTGTTTCACCTGATGACGCATGCGTTCTTCAAGGCTTGCCTGTTCCTCGGCTCGGGCTCGGTGATCCATGCGATGGGCGGCGAGCAGGACATGACCAAGATGGGCGGGCTGCGGCACAAGATGCCGATTACGTTCATCACGTTTCTCGCCGCGACGCTCGCGCTGGCCGGCGTTCCGCCGTTCGCCGGCTTCATGTCGAAGGACGAGATTATCTGGCAGGCGTTTGCGCATGGACACGTCGTGGTGTGGGCGATGCTGCTGATGGGCGCGGGCCTCACTGTGTTCTACATGTTCCGGCAGGTGTACATGACGTTCTTCGGCGAGTTCCGCGGCACCCACGAGCAGGAGCATCACCTGCACGAATCGCCGCCGTCGATGGCATACGTGCTGGTCGTGCTGGGCGTGCTGTCGGTGGTCGGCGGAATCGTGAAAATTCCGGAGTTCATCGCGACGTTCAAGCCGTTCGAGGAATTTCTCGAGCCGATCTTCAACTCGGAACTGACGCGGCATCTCACCGAATCGGGAATCCATAGTCATGCGACCGAGGCTGCATTCGGGTTCATTACTTTCACGATGGTCGTGATCGGATGGTTCGTCGCCGACATGATGTATCGGCAAAAGAGAATCGATCCCGAGCGCTTCAGCCAGATGTTCGGCGGCGCGATTTACGACTGGGTGCTGAACAAGTACTACGTCGATGAATTTTACGATTTCATGTTCGTGCAGCCGTACCTGATGGCGTGCCGCGCGTTCGCATGGTTCGACTCGAACATCATCGACGGCGTGGTGAATCTCGCGGGGCGAATCACGGTGCTGGTTTCGTCGATCTCGGGACTGATCGACAACTACATAGTCGATGGATTGGTGAACTATGCCTCCAACTTCACGCTCGACGTGGGCGGCAGACTGCGACGGCTGCAGACCGGATCGATTAACGGTTACCTGTACGGATTCCTCGCCGCAATCATGCTGATACTGCTGGTGCGCGCGGTCGCAAGGACTTGATGGATTCAGCGCCGCGAACGGCCTGAACGGAGATCAAAAAGCGAAATGAGTCACCCGCTTACGCTCATAACTTTTATCCCGCTGTTCGCGATGTTCGTCGTGCTCGCGCTGCCGGACACGATGAAGGCGATCTTCAAATGGATTGCGGTCGCCGCTACCATTCCGCAGCTCGCGATTGCCTGGTATCTGTACGAGCATTTCGACACGACAACGACGGCGGTGCAGTTTGCCGAAAAAGCGCCGTGGATTCCGTCGTATCACATCAGCTACTTCCTCGGCATCGACGGGATTAGCATCTCGATGGTGCTGCTGACGGCGATCATCTGCTTTTTCTCGGTGTTCGCTAGCTTCGGCATCAGCCGCGCGGAGAAGGGCTACTACGCGATGCTGCTCTTGCTCGATACCGGGATGATGGGCGTGTTCGTCTCGTTGGATTTCTTCCTGTTCTACATCTTTTGGGAAGTGATGCTGCTGCCGATGTATTTTCTGATCGGCATCTGGGGCGGCCCGCGCCGCGAATATGCGGCAATCAAGTTCTTTCTCTACACGCTGCTCGGCTCGGTGCTGATCCTGCTCGCGATGCTGGGCCTCTACTACTACGGTGCGACGCCGACCTTCGATCTCACCGAGTTGGCGGCGAACTCTAGCCAATACTCGATCGGATTCCAGCGCGTCGCGTGGATCGCCCTGTTCATCGGTTTTGCGATCAAGATACCGGCGTTCCCGTTTCACACGTGGTTGCCCGATGCGCACGTCGAAGCTCCCACTGCTATCTCGGTCATCCTGGCGGGCGTGCTGCTGAAGATGGGCACCTACGGAATCCTGCGGGTTAATTTCGCAGTCCTGCCCGCCGCTACGATGCAGCTCGCGTGGCTGTTCCTCGGCGTGATCGGAACCGTCAACATCGTTTACGGCGCGATGTGCGCGATGGCGCAGACCGACTACAAGAAACTGATCGCGTACTCGTCGATCAGCCACATGGGGTACGTGATGCTCGGGCTGGCGGCGTTCACCACGGCCGGAATCAACGGCGCGGTGCTGCAGATGTTCAACCACGGCACGATCACGGCGATGCTCTTCATCCTGGTCGGCATGATTTACGACCGCGCGCATCATCGCGAAATCAACGGCTTCGGCGGACTCGCGCAGCAGATGCCGATTTACACGGCGATTACCGGCTTCGCATTCTTCGCCGGCATGGGACTGCCCGGCATGTCCGCTTTCATCTCGGAAGTGCTGGTGCTGCTCGGCGCGTGGCAACTCCATCCAATTATGACCGTGTTCGGCGCGGCCACGGCCGTCCTGACTGCCGGCTATCTGCTGTGGACTTTTCAGCGCATCTATCTCGGCCCGCTGAATGAAAAGTACAACACGCTGACGGATATCACGTTCCGCGAGGCGTTTACGCTGGTGCCGCTCGGCGTGCTGGTGCTGATTCTCGGCGTCTATCCGCAGGCGATTTTGAACCTGCTCAATACGTCGCTCGTGCACCTGAATCAGGTCGTGCTGTCCACCTCGGGCGCGGCTGTCGCGATGATGCGCTGAGACTCGGACTAGATGGATCTCGGAAATATCGCGAGCCTTACGCTCTTCTATCCAGAGCTGATCATGGTGGCCGGCATCCTGATCATCGTGATCCTCGATCTGGTGGTGGCCGACAAGCAGTACCTCGGCGATCTAGCGTTGATAACCGCGGCTGCGAGTCTGATGGCGATCGGCCTCGAAGCGCCGCATGCGGGTGCATGGCTGTTCCATCGGATGCTGGTGTTCGATTCGTTTGCGATTTACTTTCGCGCGCTGATCGCGCTGGCCGCGGTGATTGGTGTGTGGATGTCGATCGGCTCGGAGGAAGTGAAGACTTGCGACCAGGGCGAGTACTACGCGATTCTGCTCGCGAGCGCGTTCGCGATGTTCCTGATGGCGGAGTCGGCGAACCTGCTGATGGCGTACCTCGCGCTCGAGTTCGTCAGCCTGACGTCATACATCCTGACCGGATTTTTGCGGCACAATCGGCGCTCGCTGGAAGCCGCGCTCAAGTATCTGATTTACGGCGGCGTCGCGTCGGGCACGATGATTTACGGGATGAGCTGGATTTTCGGAATCACCGGCTCGCTGGATTTCACCGTGATCAATCGCGCGCTTTCAGCGCCGGGGCATCTGCCGGTGCTCGCGGTGTTCATCGCACTGGTGCTGATACTTACCGGCATGGGCTACAAGGTGGCGTCGGTGCCGTTCCATATGTGGGCGCCAGACGTTTATACCGGCGCGCCCATTCCGATTACGACTTTTCTCGCGATCGGTTCGAAGGCGGCCGGCTTTGCGCTGCTCACGCGATTCTTTTTTCCGGCGATCTCGACGCTCACCGCGGGTGGCAGTTGGACCGCGCTCGCGGGCGTCGATTGGCCTCAGCTATTGCTCTTCGTCTGCATCATCACGATGACGCTCGGAAATCTCGCCGCGCTGCAGCAGACCAACATGAAGCGGCTGCTCGCCTACTCGAGTATCGCGCAGGCCGGCTACGCGCTGATGGGCTTCGTGGTGCTGTCCAACGACGGTATCCGCGCGATGCTGTTCTACCTGTTCGCGTACTACCTGATGGACGCGGGCGCATTCCTGGTCGTCATGATCGTCGCGAACTCGACCGGTCGCGAAGATATCGACGCGTATCGCGGGCTCGCATGGCGCGGCGGAATCGTGCCGGCGGTGGCGTTGACGATCTTTCTTTTCTCGCTGACCGGAATCCCGCTGACGATTGGCTTCATCGGCAAGTTCTATCTGTTCGCCGCGGTGATCCGTGGACAGTTCTACGTGCTCGCGATCGTCGGAATTTTGAATTCGGTGGTCTCGCTCTACTACTACCTGCGACCGATCCGCACGATGTTCTTCGATCAACCGCAAGGCGACGAAGGCGTGGTCAAATTCCAGACGTGGAATTACGGACTGATGGGTGTGCTGGCGTGCGCGACAATCGCGCTCGGACTCTACTGGCAGCCGATCATCGCGTTCGCGGATCGATCGCTGACTTTCTTTGTGGGCCCCACCTGATCGAATGCCTCACCCGCTCTGCCTTTGCCTCGCCCGCTTCGTTGCGGGAGAGGCGGTCGAAGTCGCGGAACGCGACGAGACGGTGAGGGTGCAGTCGGCGCTTGAACAAAAGCCGGAAAAAGATCCGGGATACTTCGGCTGCGCCTCAGAATGACAAACTGGGCGATTTCCGCGTTAGCGAAAAACTCCGTGCGCTAACCGAACAACTAGCGCGAACTAGCTGAACACGATCGTGCGGTTGTGATGCAACAGCACTTCCTTGCGCAGATGCGCTCGCACCGCCGTCGCCAGCACCATCACTTCGAGGTCCTTGCCCTTGCGCGCGAGGTCCGCGACGGTGTCGCGATGAGTCACTGCGGTCGTCGCTTGCGCGATGATCGGCCCTGCGTCGAGTTCCTCGGTCACGTAATGCGCGGTCGCGCCGATCAACTTGACGCCCTTGTCATGCGCCTGCTTGTGCGGGCGCTGGCCGGCGAACGCGGGCAGGAAGCTGTGATGGATATTGACGATCGGCTTGTTCCACGCACGCAGAAAATCGCCGGATAGCACCTGCATGTAGCGCGCGAGCACGACCGTGTCGGTGCGGAGCTCGGTCAGATGCTTCAGCAACTCCTCTTCCGCTTCGCGTTTGCGATCCTTCAGCACCGGAATCACCTTGAACGGGATCTCGAACGGACGCGCGAGCGGCTCCAGATCGGGATGATTGCTGACCACGCCCACCACGTCGCCGTCGAGCTCGCCGAAGCGATGGCGGCTCAGTAAATCCATCAGGCAGTGCGGCAGCCGCGACGCCATTATTACGATTCGATCGCGCTTCGCCGAGTCGAACAGATTCCATCGCAAGCGATCCCACGGCAGGAGCGACGGGAGGCTGGCGTCGAACTCCTTGGACAATTCCGCGATCGGGAGCCGCAAACTCTCGAAGTGGATGCGCCAGAAGAAGTGTCCGTCTTCGTCGTCGGCGTACTGGTCGGAGGTGATAATATTGCAGCCAAGCATGAACAGATGGCTTGAGACGCGCGCTATGATGCCGGGGCGATCGATGCAAGAAATGAGAAGAGTCGCTTTACCCTGCGCCACGTTGATACGTCCTGTCGGAGTGCAGTCGGTCGTTGATGCTCTCCTGAATTCTAATGTCCACGACGAAGATTAGACAAACCGCGGGCGCCGGCGTGCTGTACGTCGTGGCGACTCCGATCGGGAACGCCGATGATATTTCGGCGCGCGCGATTCGCGTCCTGAGCGAAGTCGATGCGATCGCTTGCGAAGACACGCGGCGAACGGGATTGCTGCTGGCGCACCACGCAATTCGCGTCCCGATGATCAGCTACTACGAGCACAATGAGGAGCGGCGGACGCCGGAACTGATCGAGCGGATGGCTGCGGACCAGAAAATCGCGCTAGTCACCGACGCGGGCACTCCTGCGATATCGGATCCGGGATTTCGGCTGGTGCGCGCGGCGCTCGACGCGGGTATCAAGGTGATCGCGGTACCCGGCGCGTGCGCGGCGGTCGCGGCGTTGTCGATTGCGGGGCTCGCCACCAATCGATTCACGTTCGAGGGATTCTTGCCGCAGCGTGGTGGAGCGCGGCGAAAACTGCTCGAAGCCTTGCGAAGAGAGCATCGCACGATGGTCTTCTATGAGGCGGCGCGCCGGCTTGCCGACACGCTCGCGGAAATGGCGGAGGCATTCGGCGGTTCGCGCAAGGCGGCGGTGGTGAGGGAAATCACCAAGACCTACGAAGAGACAATCCGCGGAACTCTCGACGAACTGGCGAAGCGATTTCGCGAGCAACCTGCGCTCGGCGAAGTGACGATCGTGGTCGAAGGTGCGCCGGAAAATTCGACAGATTCAACAATCGAGGGAACGCCGGTAACCGTCGAGATTCTGCGAGAGGCGGGCTTAAGCCTGAAGCAGGCGAGCGCGGTGCTATCGCGCTTGAGCGGCAGGCCGCGCCGCGAGATTTATCAGGACGCGATCAAATCTAACGCATCGGAGGAGGCTGGCGATGAATGAGCGGCGAAGATTAGGCGACAGCGTGCACTTGCAGTTGAATTCCCCGTGGGGTTCAATGCCACAGGGAGTAGTGTGCGGATGGTGATGAGGACGAAGGCCTCGCCACAGGCCCGCTCGGGCGCCAGGGACATTGCGGGGAGACCAATCGCGGTGTTGGTCGTGCACGGACCCAATCTGAATCTACTCGGCGAGCGGGAGCCTGAAGTTTACGGACGCACCCGGCTCGCCGATATCGATCGCGAATTGCAGCGGCGCGGGCGCGAGATGAACCTCGAGGTCGAGACGTTTCAATCGAACAGCGAGGGCGCGATCGTCGATCGGATTCAGCAGGCGCGGAACAAGTCTGAGATACTGATTATCAATCCGGGGGCGTACACGCATACCAGCGTCGCGATTCGCGATGCGATCCTCGCGGTGGCGATTCCGGTAATCGAAGTGCATCTGTCCAACGTGTATAAGCGCGAGCCGTTTCGGCATCATTCGACGATCGCCGATATCGCGCATGGACGAATCATGGGATTCGGCGCCGAGAGCTACGACCTGGCTTTGCAGGCGGCGCGCACGATCGTCGAAGCGGCGCGGGCCGAAACGTCTCGCGCAGGGCGTACGTAGGTGAAGGTATGCGAAGCGACGGCGCAAAATTTCCCAAGCGGGCATCGGTGCTGAGAGGGACTCACGAGCAGATGGAAGTTCGCGAAATCAAAGCGCTGCTGGTCCTGATGAGAGACTACGGGCTGGTCGAACTCGAGATCGAGGACAAGAAGGGCAAGGTGCGCCTGGTTCGCGGCGGCGCGCGCGCGACCGCCGACGAAACCGAAGCTGATAGCAACATTCAACTGTCGGCGCGAACGTCGCCGATCAAGATGGCGGCGCGGCATCTCGAGGCGAAGGCCGAAGAGGGCAGCAGCGCGGGCGGGATCGAGCTTGCCGCGAATCAGAAGCTGATCGAGAGCCCGATGGTGGGAACGTTTTATCGGGCAGCGTCGCCTGATTCGACTCCGTTCGTCGAAGAAGGAACTTCGGTGCGCAAAGGACAGCCGCTCTGCATTATCGAGGCGATGAAGATGATGAACGAGATCGAATCGCCGGCGGCGGGACGAGTAGTGAGAATAATTGCGTCGAATGGACAGCCGATCGAGTACGGACAGCCGTTGATGATTATCGAAGTTGCGTGACGGAGCACCGATGTTCAAAAAACTGCTGGTAGCCAATCGCGGTACGATCGCAATCCGCATTATCCGCGCTTGCCGCGAGTTGGGGATTTCGACGGTCGCGGTATTTTCGACCGCCGACAAGGGCGCGCTCCACGTTCGCATGGCGGACGAGTCGGTATGCATCGGGCCGCCGGCTGCCGAGGACAGCTACCTCAACATCCCTGCGATCCTGAGCGCCGCGACAACGTTCGGCGCCGACGCGGTGCATCCAGGCTACGGCTTTCTTTCCGAGAACGGCGATTTTGCCGAGGCGTGCCAGAAGTCGGGGCTGAGCTTCGTCGGACCTCGCGCGCGCCATATCCGATTGATGGGCGACAAGCCGCGCGCGCGCCGAATCATGCGGCGGGCGGGAGTGCCCGTCTTGCCGGGCAGCGAAGGTACCGGCGTGACCGAAGTGCGCGAGGCGCAGACCGACGCGAAACGCCTCGGCTATCCGGTGTTGATCAAGGCGGCGGCGGGCGGCGGCGGCAAAGGGATGCGAATCGTGCGCGACGCGGCCGAACTTAATCGCCTGTTCCCGCTGGCGCAGGGAGAATCGGAGGCATCGTTCAGCTCGCGCAAAATGTATCTCGAGAAATATCTCGAGCGCGCGCGCCACGTGGAATTTCAGATCCTCGCGGACAGCCAGCGCAACGCGATTCATCTTGGCGAGCGCGATTGCTCGATTCAAAGGCGGCATCAGAAGGTAATAGAGGAATCGCCGTGTCCGATCCTGACTGCGCGGTTGCGCGAAAAGATGGGCAAGGCGGCCGTCCGCGCGGCGTCGGTGGTCGGCTATTCGAACGTCGGCACCGTCGAATTTCTGCTCTCCGGCAACGGCGAGTTTTACTTTATCGAGATGAACACGCGCATCCAGGTCGAGCATGGCGTGACCGAGATGGTCACCGGCGTTGACCTGGTCAAGGAAAGCATCCGAATGGCGTGGGGCGAGCCGCTGAAGCTCAAGCAGCGGCAGGTGACGTTCGGCGGCGCCGCGATGGAATTTCGCATCTACGCGGAGGATCCCGAGCGGCACATCCCGTCGCCGGGCGTGGTGAGCAATCATCATCCGCCGGGCGGGCTTGGCGTTCGCGTCGAGACCGCGCTCTACGACGGATACCGGGTGCCGGTGCATTACGATCCGCTGATCGCGAAGTTGATCGTGCACGCGGAGACGCGGACCGAAGTGATCGCGCGGGCGAAGGCGGCGCTGCGCGAGTACGTGATCGACGGGATCAAGACCAACATCCCGCTGCATCTGAAGATCCTGCACGATCCGGATTTCTGCCGCGGCGAATTTGCCACCGATTTTCTGCGCCGATACGAGCCGCCCAAGGCGGAAGCATCGCCGCCAGCGCCGATCAGCAAAGCCTCTTGACCGCGACCGCGCGCCTCGTACTTGTATAAGTGAAGGCGCATCGCGCGCCGCGGAACTCGCGGGACGACTTACAAATGCAAATGCGACGAATTTTTTTGGCACTCGCGATCGGCTTGCTGATCGCGGGGACGACGCGAGCCGAGCAAAGCATCAATCCGAACATCCCGGGCGGCAACAGCGCTCCGCCGGGACGCGAACCGAAAGCGGTGGTCGATACCTCGCTGTATGATTTCGGAACTGCGCTTGAAGGCAAGCAGATCACGCACACTTTCAGAATCAAGAACGCGGGCCGGGGCTATCTCGATATCCGCGGCGTCAAGACGTCGTGCGGATGCACCACCGGCACGCCGACCAAGACGCATATCGCGCCCGGCGACGAGTCCGAAATCGCGGTGATGTTCGACACGCACTTTCAGAAGGGGCATCAGGTGCGCACGATCACCGCGAGCACCAACGACCCCAACAATCCGCAAGTCCCGATGACGATGCAGGGGACCGTCAAGCAGCAAGTCGCGGCCACGCCGGCGGAAGTTGCGTTTGGCAGCGTCCGCAAAGGCGCCGAAGCCACCAGGGAAATCGTGATCGATGATTTGGTCGGCGGCAGTACTGCGTTCAAGGTCGGACCGGTGAGCAATTCGAGTTCGTCGATCAAGGTCGTGCAGGAAAAACGGACCGACGGCAAGCCCGGCGCGATGCTGAAAATCACGCTGCTCAAGACGATGCCGGTCGGGACGTTCGACGATTCAATCAAGGTGACGACCAACCGCGTGCCGCTGAATGTCGATGTGTTCGGGACTGTCAGCGGCGATCTGAATATCGATCCGGCGCAGGTGTCGTTCGGAATCGTGCCGCGCGGACAGGATATCGTGCGGATCATCAAGCTCAGCAATGAGGGAAGTCGCAACGTCAAGGTGCTTGACGTATCGAGCAGCACGCCGACGGTGGTCGCGTCGGCGGAGCCGGTGAAATCGGGTAAGGAATACAAGCTCACGGTGACGCTCAAGCGGGGCACGCCGGAGGGGCAACTTCACGGAAACTTGACGATCAAGACCGACGATCCCGAGCAATCGACGCTCGCGGTGCCGTTCTATGCGATCGTGGGCCAGTTCAAGTCTTAAGCTTGCGCGTCGTCCAGCGGAGTCGCCAATTGGCGCCGTACCAAATCAATCAGTCAGGTTGTTTCGCTAAATTGCCGGTTCCGATATTCGTTAGGAAGGAGGATTTTCGCCGCTAGCGGAGGATTCCTGCGAAAGCTGATGGCGCGGCAGCGGAAAAGCTGGAACATCTACGGCCGAATTCTGGATTGGCTGAGCAACTACGCGATCGATCTGCTCACCAAGCCGCTCAAGTCGTACGCGCTGCACGTTCCCAACGACATGGCGGCGCTCAAGCGCTACGTGCGCAAAGGCGACGTGATACTGGTCGAGGGCAACGAGCGCATCAGCGAATGCATCAAGTACCTGACGCAGAGTTCGTGGTCGCATTCGGCGCTCTACGTCGGGGACGAGCCGATTCGGCGCAATCCCGCACTGAAAAGCCAACTGGTCGAGCAGTTTGGCGACGAGGCGAAATTCTTGGTGGTCGAGGCGCTGGTCGAATCGGGCGTGGTGCTGTCGCCGGTATCCAAGTATCGCGATTTCAACATGCGGATTTGCCGGCCGTACAGCCTGTCGTCCGCCGATCTTGCCGAAGTTCTGGACGAGGTGCTGCGCAGCGTGGGCGATACTTATGATTTGCGCAACGTGATCGATCTCGCGCGATTCTTTTTGCCGGTGAGCCTGGTGCCGCGGCGATTCCGCCGCCGCGCGCTCAGTTTCGGCAGCGGCGAGCCGACGCGTGTGATATGCTCGAGCCTGATCGCGTCGGTATTTCACCGGGTGAGGTTTCCGATCATTCCGAGCTATGCTCAATTGCCGAGTGAGAGCTTGCCTTCGACCGGAGTGCGGCGCCTCTGGTCGATGAGCGGCAAGCAACCAGAACCGTCTTACGGTATTATGCGCGTGGTATCGCCGACGCTGATCACGCCGCGGGACTTTGATTTGTCGCCCTATTTCGAGATCATCAAGTTCAATATTATCGAGAACATGCGATTCGACTATCACAAAATCTTGTGGGCTGATGACGAAGCGCCGACCGAGCCCATCAAGAAGGGCGCCTGAACCAGGCGGCATCAGGAGAGGTTCATTGAACGAGGAACAAGAGCACGCATCCGGCCGGCGCGATCTTCTGGAAAAGACCATCGCGAAAATTCTGCATCGCCATTGCAACTTCGGTTGGGCGAACTACTACATCCCGAGCGAGAAGTTCCCGAGCCTGATCGAAGAACTGGTCGAGGTGATGAGCCCCGGCGGCCAGGCCGGTCACGAGGAATTGGTGCAGTTCCTGCTCGGCACTCAGCGCACATCGTCGATCCAGGAGCGGGTCGCGAAGATGGAGAAGGAGTTTGCGATCTACAAGCGCAGTTGAGCGCCGCCGAATCGTTTAGTGCAGTTCCGCTTTGAGGGCCGTCAGCTCGCCTGATTCCGCGGCGGCTTCTTCGACCAGATTTCCCGGAAAACGATCGTTGAGCGGGCTCAGTTTCGAGCCCCATTCGACCAGCGAATGCGCCATCCGCGCAATTCCACCGAACGGCGCGGGCACCAGCTCGGCGGCGTCGCGGAACTCGGCAAGACTCGCACGATCCCATCCGAGCAAGCCGCTCAGCAGCATGTAAACCGGCAGCGAACCGATCAGGCTCACGAGCACGACGAGCCATGCGCTCGCGACGTGGCCGGGCCCGCGCCATACGGCGAGCGCGAATGCCCGCATGATCGCGTAGTTGCCGATCGCGGCGAGCGCCGGATTGAAGATGGTCTGCCACCAACTGATCGCGGGCCACGCGACCAGGTAGCCCATCAGCGGCCATGCGACGAGTCCGCGCATCACCGATGAAATCAGAAAGGCGTAAAATACGCCTTCGAATCCGTACCACTTGAGCATGTACCACGTCAGCACCACGCGGCTTGTGTGTTCGAGCAGCGAAGTCCAGGTGAAGGTGCCCGTGCGTCCGACGCCCTGAAAAACCTGGTCGGGCAGGCGCGTCGTGAAATCGGCGAGACGCCACAGATGCATCAGCCACATCACCGTTGCGGCGCGGACGAATTGCGGCGGCAGCAGGCCCTTGATGAAAACGTCGGAGAATGCGATGAACGCGCCGCCCAGCATCGAGCACACCATGATCGCCCAGCGCAGTCCCTGGTCGAGGTAGCGGCGGGTGAGCGCCAGCTTGGCCTGCGAATAGGCCTCGGAGATCGAAGGCATCAGGGTGGTGAAGATGTAAGCGCCGGTTTCGAGATAGGCGAACGAGAAAACGAACGTGAGCAGAAAAATTTCGTTGAGCTCGAGAAAATTCGGCAGCAGGATCGCCATCAGGACTGGCACCAGGCCCCAACTGATCGCCACGGCAGCCTGGCCGCCGGTGAGTTTCGCGCCGTACACGATCGATTTTTTGATCGTCTCGCGATCGAAGTGAGCGAGAAAAATCGTGACCAGGTTGAAGCCCATCTTTTCGTAGAAGATCGAACAAAAGAGTCCCATGAAGAGATTCGCGATCACGCCGCCGATCGCGAAACCGAACACCACGCCCATCCCTTCGCCGAACACCGGATGCATCAAACCCCAGTGGCGCATGTAGATGCCGCAGATCATCTGGATGACGGGATTCAGTACATAGGTCAGGACGATCAGCAGTTGCGCGTAATCGAAGCGTTGCAGCGCGCGGAACAGGCTGAAGAAAATCGAGATGAAGCCGGGGAACTGGATCAGCGTGTGCAGGATCACGAACCACGCGAGATAGGCCATCGCGGTATGCGGCATCCATACTGCGGCGACGAGTCCGAGCGCGGCAATTTGGAACATCCCGGCGAGCGCGTGAAACCAGATGAAGAACTGCGCAAAGGTGATCGCGCGGCCCGGATCGGTGAGGCGATACTCGGCGAAATATTTCACCATCGCCTGGCTGGTGCCGAGATCGAGCAGCGTGAAAAAAATCAGCATGAACTGCACGACTGCGGCCCACGCGCCGCGCGCCTCGAGAAACGGATTGACGAAGGTGCGCTCGATATAAAAGGTCACCGCGAAATTCAGCGGTATCATGATGAACAGCGAGAGCAGGTAGTTGTAGAAGAAGCCGCTCAGCGGGCGATGGAAGCCGACGATTTCCCAGCGCGGATCGCCGCGATCGGCCGGCGTTTCGGAATCGATCTTGACGGGCGCAGCCGCGGCGCCGAGCGATGCGGGCCGCGGTACCGGTTGCACTGACGGCCGGTAGAAGCGATCGAGCAACTCGGGATGCCGCATGCTGTAGCGCCGCACGATCAGGAACGCGGTGAGAAAAACTGCGAACATCGTGAGAAAAATCCACGCGAGAATTCGCGCCTGCGGACGGTCGGGCACCGGCGCTGCGATCCATTCACCGTAGGCAATCGGCGCGACGCCGGCGGCAGTGCGCGTCATGCCATACAGCAGCCAGTTGAAATAAGGCCAGCGCTGGAAGTCGTAATTCTCGGCGCCTTCGATACCTTTGAGCATCGCGATCATGCTCGCGATTCGGAGGCTCTGATCGCCCTGGCGCAGCCACACGTTGAGCACGTAGATCGTGCCGGCGCCGGATTTGACACGGAGCAGTATCGGCGTTCCGGGTTTGACCGGACCGTACCCGTTGGTGCGCACCAGAACTTCCGCGCCGTTGATGTCGAGCAGTGAGCGCTCGTGAACGCGGACGGCGGAAAGCCAACTCACATTCGTGCGCAGCGGATCGGCGGGCGGGCCGATATAGTTGATGACGGCGGCGAGCCGCTCGAGTTCGCGATCATGCGTCGGGCCGTGTGCGACGTCGACGATTCCGGCCTGCTTCACGATGCCGTCGGTGAGCGATTCGAGCGCGGCAGGTTCGGTGTGGCGGCCGAGAATCAGCAACACGCCCATGCCACTTTTGACGCGCGCCTTGAGTGCGTCGAGTTCCGGACCGACGGCGGGCAGGTTATCCTGAACGACGGCCGTTGCGGCGGCGCCGAGAGTCGTGACGCGATGAGTCGCCGGATCGAGTTGCAGGCGCGTCAGCACCAGATCCTCGGCGCCGGAATAATAGATGTTGAAAGCGGGTTCGGCGGCCGAAACGAGAGCGGGAGCGAAGAGCAGAAGAAAGAGAATCGCGGCGACGGTCCGGGCGATCGGTTTGGCGCGCAACGCAGAATGCATCTTTGGAGGAAAAACTCCGGCTGGATTCGGCAGCGGCTAGATACTACAAGTTTTTCTGGTTGCTTAACACACGTTAGTTTGATCGCCGGCGCAGTATGCGTCCTGCATCGCCGGTGATTTTTGGAGGCCTGCAACTCAATGGATGCCATCGAAGCGATTCTCTCGCGCCGCGTGCAGCGCACATTCGCGGCGACGCCGGTCGAAGCGGAAAAACTGTCGAAGATTGTCGAAGCGGGCCGCCACGCGATGAGCGCGCGCAATCTGCAGCCGTGGCAATTTATCGTGATCCGGAATCGCGAGCGCTTGAAAGAAATCGGCGCGCTGTGCACCACGGGGCGATTCGTCGCAGACTCTCCCACGGCGATCGTCGTACTGAAGGATGACGGCAACGCGCGATGGGCCGCGGTCGATTGCGCGCAGGCGGTGCAGAACATGGCGAACGCGGGCTGGGCGCTTGGACTCGGCACGTGCTGGGTCGGAAATTTCGATGCGGCGAAAGTCGGCGAACTGCTCGGCGTCCCCGTAGGTTGGTCGATCTTCACGATTCTGCCGTTCGGATACCGGGACGCGGCGAAACCACCTGAGGGCAAGGCGCTCAAGTCGCGCCGCGAGATGCTCCACTACGAGACGTACGGCAATCCGAAACCGAATTGAGGCTGGTCGCGGTGATGCTGCGATCTGGTAGAATCGTAAATTGCCTGATGAGGAAATTCTGAAATGCCGATAAATCAGCAGCCGCCGCCCGAAGCCTTCGACACGCTGAAGAAAAATCCTGACGCGATCTACCTCGACGTGCGGACGGAAGCGGAGTTCGCCGCGGGGCATCCGGCGGGCGCGATCAATGTTCCGGTGATGCTGGCGAAGGGCGCCGGACAGATGCAGCTCAACCTCGAGTTCGTCGATGTCGCGGAGAAAGTATTTCCGCGCGACAAGAAGCTGGTCGTTGGATGCCTGTCGGGCGGACGCTCGCAGCGCGCGTGCGAGATGCTCGAGGAGGCGGGCTTCACCGATCTCACGAATGTCGTCGGCGGATTCGGCGGCCAGCGCGACGCCTCGGGGCAAGTCGTCGTCAAGGGATGGCGCGACTCAGGCTTGCCGGTGACGAACGATCTCGGCGACGCGAGCTACGAATCGCAACGCAAAAAAGCGGCGCTCTGATGGCAATCCGGCTGACGAAAATCTACACCCGCACCGGCGACCAGGGCCTCACCGCGCTGGTCGGCGGCAAGCGGGTGCCGAAAGAGAGCGGACGGCTCGAGGCCTACGGCACGATCGATGAGCTGAATTCGATCGTGGGCATCGTGCGCACTTTTCTGCCGCAGTATCGCGCAGGTCTCGCGGGAGATTTCGAATCGTATTCCGAATCGTTGCGGCGCATCCAGAATGAACTCTTCGACGTCGGCAGCGAACTCGCGACGCCGCCCGATTTCGAGTATCCGCAGATGCACAAGATGGGCGCGGGCGAGGTCAAAAAACTCGAAGTTGAAATGGATGCGATGGAGCGCGAGCTCGAGCCGCTCAAATCCTTCACGCTGCCGGGCGGCGGCGTGCTCAACGCTTTTTTGCATCAGGCGCGCACGGTATGCCGCCGCGCCGAGCGAATTTTGTGGGCGCTCAAGCGCGAGGAAGACATCAACGATCAACTGATTATCTACGTCAATCGGCTGAGCGATCATCTGTTCGTGCAATCGAGGTGGGTCGCCAAGCGCCTGAACGAGCCGGAATTTTTGTGGGATCGCGCGCTTAGAATTGAAGAGGAAGAAAAGACGGCGCGAGGTTCGAAGCCGCGGCGCGACGGCGCGAAATCCTGAACTGAATACGACTGAGCGGAGAATCGCAGCGGAGAACGATCAGAATGCCCGAAACCGAGAAGATTTACCTGCGCCAGGCGCAGATCGGCCCGATGGCGAACTATGTTTACCTGATTGGCGACCCGGTTACGCGCAAGCTCGCGGTCGTCGATCCGGCGTGGGACGTCGATTCGATTCGCACTTACGCCGAGCGCGATGGCTACGAGATCGACAAGATATTGATCACGCATTATCACCAGGATCATCTCGGCGGCCACATGATGGGCCAGAATATCGAGGGCGCGGCGAAGATGCTCGAGCAGGTCAAGGCCAAGGTCTATGTGAACAAGCACGAGGCCGAAGGCGTGAAGAAAGTCTCGGGGCTCTCGGACTCGGACCTGGTCAACGTCGATGCCGGCGACGTGGTCAAGATTGGCGACATCGATCTCAAATTCCTGCACACGCCGGGGCATACGCCGGGATCACAATGCTTCCTCGTCGAAGGCAACCTGATTTCCGGCGATACCTTGTTCGTGAACTCGTGCGGGCGCGTCGATTTGCCGGGCAGCGATCCCGAAGCGATGTATCACAGTCTGAATAACACTCTCAGAAATCTCGATGACGCGACGGTGGTGTATCCGGGCCACGCGTATTCGTCCGAATCGCGCACGACGATCGGCAATCAGAAGCGCCACAACATGTACATGCGATTTCCGACGCTCGACGATTTTCTCGACGCGATGGGTTACGCGCGCCGCTAACGCGCTCTCGCGCCGCCGCCGTTCGACTGGCGGCCAACCGCTGTTTCTACTGCCCTACAATTTGTGGCAGCATACGCGGTCGCGGTAGCTCAGGCTCGGAACGATTCGCATGAACAATGAACCGGCGCGCATGACGCAGGGGACGGTCTCGTTTTCCCGCCTCCAGGGTTCAACGCTGCTCGTCACGTTCGCCGGCCCCTGGCATCTGAAGCAGGACGTGCCGTCGGCGGCGGTCGTGAGCCGCGAACTTCAGTCGTCGCCGCTGGTCAAGCGCGTGTCATTCGACGCGACGCATCTGACCAGTTGGGACAGCGGGTTAATCTCGTTCCTGGTGCAAGCGAGCGCCTTCTGCAACGGCCGCGGGATCGTGCAGGATCGCGGCGGCTTGCCCGACGGACTCCGCCGCCTGATCGAACTTGCCGAGGCGGTGCCGGAAAAGAAGGGCGCGCGCAGCGACGCGGTGAAGACGCCGTTCTTTGCGCGAATCGGCGATGCGACGCTCGGCTACGGGCTCTCCGTCAGCGAGTTCATGGACTTCCTCGGCCAACTCGCGGTCGCGTTCGGCAGATTCGTCACAGGCAAGGCGCGCTACCGCCGGGTCGATTTGATCGAGGTGATCCAGGATTGCGGCTGGAACGCAGTCGGGATCGTCACACTGATCGCGTTTCTGGTCGGCGTGATCCTCGCGTTCATGGGCGCAGTGCAGCTATCGCAGTTCGGCGCGCAGATTTTCGTGGCCGACCTGGTCGGTATCGGCATGGTGCGCGATATGGGCGCGATCATGGCCGCGATCATCATGTCGGGCCGCACCGGCGCCGCATTCGCCGCCAAGCTCGGCACGATGAAAGTGACGCAGGAGATCGACGCGCTCACCACGATGGGAATTTCGCCGATGGAGTTCCTGGTGCTGCCGCGTGTGCTCGCGCTGGTGCTGATGATGCCGCTGCTGTGCCTCTACTCGGACTTCATGGGTATCGTCGGCGGGCTCGTCGTCGGAGTCGGGATGCTGGGCCTTTCGGCGCGCAGCTACATGCAGGAAACGATCGCGACGCTCACGCTGACCAACCTGTTCGGCGGACTTTTCAAGGCGACATTTTACGGATTGCTGATCGCGATCGCGGGGTGCCTCCGCGGCTTTCAATGCGGCAACAGTTCTTCGGCGGTGGGCGACGCGGCGACGCAGGCGGTCGTGATGGCGATTGTGATGGGCGTGTTCGCGTGCGGCATCTTCGCGGTCGTGTTCAACATCATAGGAATTTGATCGAGCCGAATGCCGGAGCCAGCCACCAACGGAACGAACCGAACGCCGCACATCATCGTGAAGGATCTCACGATGGCGTACGGCAGTTTCGTGTTGATGCGCGATATCAACTTCATCGTTCGCCACGGTGACATCTTCATCATCATGGGCGGCAGCGGATGCGGCAAAAGCACGCTGCTGCGGCATCTGATTGGCCTCAAGGAACCGGCCACCGGCGAGATCATCTACGGCGACGTCAATTTCACGAAAGCCTCGCCGGAGACGCGCGAGCAACTGCTGCGCCGATTCGGAATCCTCTACCAGAGCGGCGCGCTCTGGAGTTCGATGACGCTCGCACAAAACATCGGACTGCCGCTCGGCGAGTTCACCGATCTGAAGCCCGCGCAGATTCGCGAGATCGCGGCGCTCAAGCTCGCGCTGGTCGGGCTTAGCGGATTCGAGGACTACTATCCCAACCAGATCAGCGGCGGGATGCAGAAGCGGGCGGGACTGGCGCGCGCGATGGCGCTCGATCCGGAAATCCTGTTCTTCGACGAGCCGTCGGCCGGGCTCGATCCGATAAGCTCCAGCCTGCTCGATGAACTGATCATGGAATTGCGCGACAGCCTCGGCTCGACCGTCGTGATCGTCACGCACGAACTCGCGAGCATCTTCGCGATCGGCAACAACTGCGTGTTCCTCGACGCCGAATCGCGGCTGCAGATCGCGGCCGGCGATCCGAAAGAACTGCTGGCGAATTCGCACGACCCGCGGGTGCGCAAGTTCCTCACCCGCGGCAAAGAGGGGGGCGATACGTCGAACGCTCATGGGTAAACGAATCAGTCCGACCATGATCGGAGTCTTCGTCGTCGGCAGTTTTGCATTGCTGCTGACTGCGATCGTCGCCGTCGGCGCGGGAAATCTATTTTCGAAACCAAAACGCTTCGTCTGCATGTTTCAGGGCAACCTGAACGGCCTGAAAGTCGGCGCGCCGGTGAAATTCAAGGGCGTGCAGATCGGCACCGTCGAGGAAATCAAACTTATCCTGCCGCCTTCGGAAGGCGAAGTAAGCCCGCAGGTCAAAGAGCTGCGCCTGCCGGTGATCATCGGAATCGATCGCAAGATGATGCAGCAGCGCGGCGGCAGCGGGCAGGCGCTCACCAAGGAGGGCTTCGAAGGGATGCTGGTCCGCGGTCTCCGAGCGCAGCTCGAAACCGAGAGCCTGCTCACTGGATTGCTGTTCGTCGATCTCGACCTGCATCCCGACGCGCCGCTCAACCTAGCGCTGATTCCGGGGCGCGGCGATTTGCAGGAGATCCCGACGATCCCGACCGATCTCGAGCGGATTCAGAAGCAGGCGACCGAGGCATTGGTGAAGATCGATCAGATCGACTTCAACGGACTCGTCGTTTCGATCACCAGGGCGGCTGACTCGATCAACAATCTCGCCAGTTCACCCGATTTGAAGGCGATGCTCGCGTCGATGAAGGAGACGGTGCCGAATCTCAACCAGACGATCACTTCAATGCGGGCCGCGCTCGGCGAAGTCAAGGAAAAGATCGGGCCGCTGGTCGCGAGCATCCAGAGCAGTTCCGTCGAGGCGAACGAAACGATGAAGGACACGCGCGATACGCTGGTGGCGCTGCAAGCGGTGCTCGAACCTAGCTCGCCGCTATCGGTGCATCTCAACGAGGCGCTCAACGAGCTCGCCGACACCACCCGTTTGGTCGGCGAATTGACCGACTATCTACAAAGAAATCCCGGCTCGCTGCTGCGCGGCAAGTACGTTCCGGAAAAGGATCGAACCACCAAATGAGTATCAAAGCGATCCTGATTGCGATCGTCGCGATGGTCGCGGCTGCGGGATGCTCGCCGATCCTCGCGCCGCAGCCGGATAAATCGACGTTCTTTATCCTGTCGCCGGTCTCGAGCGGCGTGACCGTCAATGCGTCCGGGCCACCGCCGGTGAATCGCGACTCGCAACTGACGCTCGGCGTCGGTCCGATCGATTTTCCTGTTTACCTGAGCCGGTTGCAGGTCGTCACTCGCACCTCTCCGAATCAAATCGTACTCGCGCAGGAGCGGCGATGGGGCGAACCGCTGGACAAGAATTTCGCGCGGGTCTTTTCCGAAAATCTCTCGCTCCTGATGAACACGCAGCGGATCGAAAAGTATCCGTGGCCGCACAAAACGCAGGTCGACTATCAAATCGCGATGGACGTCCAGCGCTTTGAAACCAGCACCGACGGACAATCGCAATTGATCGCGCGATGGGTAATCAAGGACGGCGCGACCGGCAAGGATTTGTACGCCTCCGAGACGGTGGCCAGTTCGCCCGTTTCCACCGGTGACGCGGGAGCATCGGCGGCGCTGAGCAACGATCTCGCGACGCTGAGCCGCGAGATTGCCGCGCGAATCGTCTATCTGCGCGCGATGCACAATCGCGCCGTCAGCGAGAGCCGCTCTCAGGCCACTAGCAAGCTCGATCTTAGGTAATATCGACGATGCGGGGATCGATCATCGCGCGCAATCCAGCGCGCGAGAATCGATCCCGATTGATGCGACGTTCCGCGCAGCTACGCGGCGGCCGATTTCTTCTTCGCGTCGTTTGCAGCCTGGATACGCAGCAGTTCTTCCCATCCGAGATACGACGTGAAACCGTCCTCGTTGAAGAACAGCACCGGCCCGTTGCAGATGAAAAGGTAGTCGGTATCCTCGAGCGCGGTGGTTGCACCGTGCACCATCCCGTTCGCTTCGTACACGTAGTCGCCGGTCTTGAGAATCCCGGTGCGCACTTGCAGCTTGCCGTTCAGGATGAAGGTGTGTGACGCCGTCAGATGCTTATGCGCAGGCGCGACGTAGCCCTTCTTCCAGCGGAGCAGGACGGCCCAGGTGCCGCTTTCCGATCCGGTCCACAAAATTTTCATGAAGGAGCGTTGCGGATCGTCCGCCGACGGAATCCAATCCATCTCGGACGAATTCACCAGCGTGTCCATCAGGGTGCTATTGAAGGGGCTGATATCTTGTGGCAGCGCCATTTGAATTCTCCTTGCTCGAAGAGCTGTCGCGAGTTTGCGACAATCTTTCGGCGATCGTCAACCGGCCGCATCCCGACATACGCGGTGCGGCGCCGGTGAGATCCCTATCGCCCGGCGCGCCTGAACGACTGAGGTATCGAACCTTGAGATCAGTAGGGCCGGACCTTCAGGCGCTTCGTGGGATTCCGGTAAATCCAGTGCGTAACGAATAGCGCCGCCGCAACGACCAGCACTTCGCACGCGATCAGCATCCGGTATTCGCCGAGCCGGCTCGCCGTCATGGCCGGCGCAGTGGCCTCGACCGGCACGATTCCCAACTGGCTCCAGAAGTGATGCTCGAAGCCGGCTATCGTCGGCACGAAGTACCACAGCAGTCCGAGCGTGAACGCGATGATCAGCGCGAACACGCCCAACTGTTCTGGCACTCGTACCCTCGCGATCGCGGCCAACGATTCCGGCGCGGGCGCGGCAATCGTCGAGCGGTCGAAAGCAGGTTTGAAGTTCCTGCGGGGAGCCTCCGGTTCTTTGAGGCTGTCCGCCGGCTCGGGCGCATCGTCGTCGAGCTCAACCGCCACTGCGAAGTCCGGCGTATTGCCGCCGCGAATCATCCGCAGGATGAAGAGCATGTCGTCCTTGCCGGTGAGAGAACCCAGCAGCGCGCACGTCCGCAACGCTTCCAGTTCCTCGGGCGTGACTCGAAGCCTTTCGAGCAGCTCATGGTCGCGGCAAAGCGCTTCCCACGCCTCGCGCTTGCCGTTGGGCGCGGCGATCGCGCCGTTGGGAGCATTTATCTTCACGAAATATGATCCCCCCGTATGACGGTCGATTCAGGACTGGCTCTTTTACAGAAGCCTGCAATTCTTAAAATAGACAATATTCTGCACTCGAAAGCAAGACTAAAAGTGTCTTAACAAGTATAGACACTATTAGCCTCAATAAACGACGCTTTAAAATGCGTAAAGTTAAACTATCTGTAAATAATTCTCTACTTTATGTTTTTCTCGCAGATCGAGAACAGTTGTAGATAAATCATACAAATAGATTCGCGTTTTGCGCGCCAAGTCTGTGGCCGTGGCGCAACAAAGTGCCGATCACTGTCGGAAATTTCCTTAGTCGGATTTTGCTACTACTGGACGGTGATCGGGATGCGCACGTCGAAGGCCGCCTCGATCGCGATGCCGCTTCTCGTCGCGGGAAAAAACTGCCACTGGCGCAGCGTCTCGAGCAGCAATTGGTTTAGCCGCGGATTCGGCGTCGGCGTCGCGAGCGACACCTCGACGTCGCCCTCGGGGGAGACTCTGAAGTGCGCGACGGCTTCGGCCTGGATTACATCTTCGCGCAGTTCGTCGGGGATGACCGGCGCGGGCGCGTAGATCGCGCGAGCGCCGGTACTGTCCGAGCCGGGGCCGGTACCGCCGCCAGTTCCTTCGCCGGACGCACCCTCACTGCTGGCGCCGTTGGATGACTCGCCCGTCGTAGGCGATCCTGCGGATCCATTTTCGTCCGCAGTTCCGCCCGATGAAGGCGATTCAACCGGCGCCTGCTTCGCCTTCTCGCGCGGCGAGCCCTCGATCGAAGCCGGCGGAGTGAGAGCCTTCCTGGGAGCCTGCATAACCCGCGGACGCGGTGCGGGTTTCGCGATCGGCTTGGGCCGGGGCTTGACCGCCGGGGTACTCGGCGCGCCACCGCCGCCGCCTTGCAGCCCGCCGATCGGCATCTCGACGATGCGCGCCTCGATTGGCTTGAGCTCGGGCGGAGGCGGCGCGCTTTGCTGGAGCAGTCGGGCGAAAGCGAAGAGCAACACCGCCCACGCGATAATCGCGGCGGGCAGCAGCCACACCATTCGGCGCCAGGGATCGTCGAGCGGCGCGATGCGCTGAATTTCCGCGTGCGGCGTCATTCGCGCTTGACCGCGATTAGGAAGTGCTCGACGCCCGCGCGCCGCGCCTGAAGCATCGCTTGCACGACGATACCCTCGGGCGCAGCGCTATCCGCCGCGACCACCACACCCGGATCGCCGGCGGTGAGCATCGGCTTTAGCAACCTGGCCAAATTCTCAAGTGTGACAGGCGTCTTATCGAGGTAGAGGTGGCTGTCGGCGGTTACCGTCAAAGTGACTGGCTCCTTGTGCTGAAGATTCTCAGCGTTGCCCTTGGGCAGATTCACGGTGAGTGAGTTGAGGCTCTGCATCGAGAGCGACGCGAGCATGAACGTCACCAGCAGAAAGAACATCACGTCGATCATGGGAATGATCTCGATTCTCCCGCGGCGCGATTCCCGCGAACGGCGAAACTTCATCTCGATGCTCCTGCGGCGCCGCGTCCAACGCGGGAGGTTGCAAGCTTGTCGTCGATACCGGCGCCGCCCTGAGATTCCTGATCGAGCCGGATATGGTCGATCAAGCGAGAACCCAGCCGCTCCATCTGGTCGAGCGCGTGCGACTGCGTGCGCGAGAAGAAGTTGAAGCCGAAAAGTGCGAACAGCGCGATCAGAAGGCCTAGAGCAGTCGCGATCAAGGCCTGCGCTACTCCGGCGGTGACCTGAGTCGGCGCAACCAGTCCAGAACCTCCTATCACCTGGAAGGCCTGCATCATTCCGGTAATAGTACCTAGCAGGCCCATCAGCGGTGCGGCGGTAACGATAGTCTCCAGCACCCAAAGGCCGCGTCCCAGCGACTTTTCGATCCCGCCAGCTTCGTCGCCAGCGCGCGATTCGACCCACCAGGCAGGCTTGCTCCGGTTGTCGGCGATAGCGCGAAAGAAGCGGGCATAGGCATTGCGCGGTCCGAGCGATTTAAGTTGTTGGTCGAGTTCATCCCATGAAAAGCCGTAGGTCTCGATCAATTCGAGCAACGCCGCGGGCATCCTTAGTGAACGTAAATACATCGCAGCGCGATCGAAGATGATCACCAGAGCAATCACGCCCAAAACAAGCAATGGGTAAACCATCGCGCCGCCATAACGGAGCGCGTCGAAAGTGTTTCTAAGTTCATCCATGCGAGCTACCTCGGATTAATTCGGTAACGATAAATGCGGTATTCATTGAACAGGCGATGAAGGTCTATTGAACGGAAGTTCCCAGGTGATACCTGCATAAAGGGCGCGGCGCGGCCCATACTGAGGAGCGCCGACACCGATCCCGGTGCCATTGCGGATCAAATAGGTCCGATCGTTCAGATTGACGATCGCGCCGCGCAGGACAAGCGCGCCGGCTTGCGCCATCTCGATGCGTTTTGTGATGCCAGCGTTGAGCTGAATGTAGTAGGGCAGGTTGCCGGTATTGGCAAAACCGCTGCGCAAGCCGCTGCCATAGATGCCGTCGATGGTGAACATGAAGGTGTTCCAGGTGTATGCCGCACCAGCCGACGCCGAAAACGTCTGATCGTGAT
Organism: Candidatus Binatus sp.; assembly: GCF_030646925.1. Lineage (NCBI taxonomy): Bacteria > Candidatus Binatota > Binatia (SeqCode) > Binatales (SeqCode) > Binataceae (SeqCode) > Binatus (SeqCode) > Binatus sp. (SeqCode). Next base: position 72,243 of record NZ_JAUSKL010000083.1, read on the forward strand.
CGAGGAAGACGTAATGGCTGCCGATGTACTTGAGCTCATTGCGATCGAAGTTGAACTGCCCGGAGGTGACCTGCGTGCCCTGACCCACGCTGTAGGTGAAGTTCGCGTACGTCGTGAGCTTCTCGAGGTTGTAAGAGCTGGTAAATTCGACACCGTAAACCCGGCCCTTGTCGTAATTGAAGTTGGTAAAGATAAGTGCCGGCCCGAACTGGCCTTCGTCGAGTAGCTGGCTCGCTTTCTTGTAGAAAGAGTCGATGCCGACGTTCAGGCGCGGCAGAATTTCCTGCGTGATGCCGGCGTCGAAATAGTGATCGCGTTCGGCCGTAGGATTGCCGTTGCCGTTGCTCGGCGGCGCGCCGGTAGTGTTCTGAAAGGCCTTGATCGAGCCGATCGAAACAAGCTCGGTCGGCGGTGGCGTGAAGTAGCGAGCATAAGCCGCGTGCAGTGTCGTATGCTTGAAGGGGGTATAAACGACACCGATTCGAGGACTTAGCTGATCGGCCCTGACGAGTCCGTCGTAAAGATCGAATCGGGCGCCATAGTTGATCGTCAGCTTTTCGATCGGTTTCCATTCGTCCTGCAGATAGCCGCTGTAGTACCAACTGGTCAGCGCATGGTTGGCGGTGATCGAAAATGGAACATTGCTCGATTGCGCTCCGCTCGAATCGGTCCGAAAAATGGATTCGTGATTGTCGATCTCCGCGCGCTCGCCCCAGAATGAACCTCCCAGGCGTAGCGTGTGATGCGCAACGCCGCGGTAAGAAGTATCGAGCTGAAAGCCGCTGGCCCAATCGCTGCGAAGAACCTTCGAGGCGGCTCCATTGTATATCAAGTCGCCAACGTGGTCCGGATTGAACGAAACGCTCGAATAGCGGCTGAACGGTGCGATCTGGTAGTCAAAGCTGGCTCCCACCTCTCCTTGCAGCGTAAGTACGCCAAAATAGTTCTGCTCGAACTGATTTTCGCGAATCTTGGCAGAAGGATAGGTAGGCACTCCGGCCAACTGAAAGGCCTGGACCTGATTGGGGTTAGCTGGAATCTGAAAGTGGCTGACTGCCGTTCCTGTGATCAGGCTTAGCCGGGTGGTCGGACTCAGGAAGTACGAAAAGTAACCAAAGCCCGAGCCTTGATTCGTCGTGTCATGAATCGCAGTGGGTCCGGTGGTAGGAGGTTCCAGTCCTCGATCGCTGCCATAGTACTGGCCAGTGGCGAAGTAGCTGAAGTTACCCTTCGAACCGCCGAATTCGAAGCTGGGTTGAGTAGTGCCTCGCTGACCACCATAGAAGTCGAGGTTTGAGACGCTATCGAGCAAGCCATCCTTGGTCTTGATATCAACGACGCCGGCGGTGCGAAGGCCGTATTGCGCAGGAAGAGCGCCAGTCAGCAAGCTGATGTCGCGAGCGAACCGCGGCGTTAGAATCTGGCCGAAGCCGGTCACTCCTTCGGGCAGCAAGACGCCATTCAGGCGATACTGAAGATTGCCATGATCGCCGCGCACATGCAGTTGGCCGTAGGAATCTTGCGCGACGCCCGGCGCCTGGAGGAGCACCTGGTTGAGCGGAGTGTTGTTGCCCTGCGGCAACTGGCGAAGTGCTTTCTCCGTGAAGGTGTAGATGCTGCCGCCGGTCACGGGCGACAGGCTGTTGCGCACCTTGTCGAGACGGCGAGCAACTACCGGCAAGCTCAAAGCTGCCACTGATTCCATCGCGATTTCGACTGGCTTGGGCGCGGTCCGTGTAAGCGTGAGAATGCGAGTCGCAGGTTTGAATCCAGGTTTGGTTGCGACGACCGCGTAAACGCCAATGCCAGGAGCCTCGAGATTGAACGCTCCCGACGAGTTGGAGGCAGCGCGCGCGACGATTTTGCCGGCGCTATTCTGCATCGACACTGATGCTCCATCGATCGGACGTCCTAGTGCGTCCTTAGCGGTACCTGTGACTCGAATTGGCGACTCATTAGGTGCGCCAGCGGCTACGACCGATGGCGCAGGGGCGAGCACCAGGACGATCATAATGCCCGCAGCCATAGCGAAAACATTTCGGCACATGAGGCTCCTCACGAACTCTCCTTCTACCGCAAAAGCGGAACGGCGGCGCGTGAATCCATCTAGCGCGCGCGTGGAAACCGATCTATCGAAGGAATGAAGTGCTAAGCGGCGAGCGGAGGAGCCCGAGTCAGAGACGAAGCAGAGCGAGGGGACAGATACACGTCGCGCGCAAGGCGTGCGATAAGTCGGGTCTCCAAGCCGGCATGGTATAAGACAGGTGCCGCGGTTGGACTGAAATTCGAATGGAAGGCAACCAGGCAAAGAGCGCATAGGCCGTTGTCGAGCGCCAGTTCACTGTGTGCGGTCAGGCGATCGGATGAGTCAATGGCATGCCAGTGGACGCTGCCGACAAACTGCGCCGCAAGGATCAGAATCGCGGCGAGAATCGCGATCCGGCGCCTGAAGTCGGACAGTGCGCTGATTTTGGCGAAGGACTTCATCTAATCAAGGGGAAACAAAATAAACCTACCTGCACCGGTTCACCTGAAGCAAACGGCACGCATTCAAAATCCCATCAGGGAAGCATCGACGCAAGTAACCTGCGTTGCGGCCGAAAGCGACCGCGAATATTCTGGTCGCCGTCAGCGCTCCTGGAACACGAATCTCGATATGACACTCACTTGCACGCAACGGTGATCCAAATGACTGGTCAGATCCTGATAGTCGATCCCGCCCGCAACGATATTCTTTACAACCCCGTCCAGACCGGCTTGTTGGAGCGCGGACACAAGGTCATGCGCTATCCGAGCTTCGATCAGTTCCTGAGCGACAGGCGGGCGTTGGAGACGGCGGACATCCTGTTTGCGCTGGGAGTTTCGATCAGGCGGGATCTGATGGCGCAGATGCCGCGGCGGCGCGCCGTGATGTCGCCGGTCACCGGCACCGACGGAATCGACGAGGCGGCCGCCACGGATCTCGGTATAATCGTCGGCAACGGCCAAATTCCGGAAAACTCGGAGAGCATG